>JAFQNY010000152.1 GCA_017395765.1 bacterium | reverse complement strand
CAAATCAGTTCCAAAAATAGGATTATAGCCGGTAGTAAATCCATCGGTGTTTAACTCTATCGGTTCAAGAGGTTTTCCGTTAGCAATATTTATTCTTTGTATTACATTATTTTGCGCACCTAATATATGTAAAATATTTTTATAAATTGTCATCTTTACAGGCTTGTTTACTGTTGTAAACTCTGAAATCAATCCTAACGTTGAATAATCAACAACCGCAACCCTACTTTTCGTTCTGCTTGCAATATATAAGTTATTATCCGCAAAAGCTAAAGCTGAAACATTCGGAAACTTTCCGATATTCTTCAAAGTATAACCCTTGTCAATTTCTATTGACCAAATATCACCTTTTAATTTATCAGTATAAAAAATCTTATCTCCTGATAATAATAAGTTTTCACAATATCCATTAATCTTTATTTTTTGAATAAGACTCATAGTTTTTAAGTCAACAACAAATATCGTTGACGCTGTCGGAGAAGTAATATAAGCTTTATTAGCGGTATAATCCACTAAAATTTTATCAGGAAACGAACCTAAATCAATTTGTTTAATAAATCTGGAATCCGGAACAGAAATTATATCAAGAAAAGGTCTTTCATAAGACGTAACTAATAAAAACTTCCCGTTATCAACAGCCTCAATATCTATTGGTATTGATTTTTGAGCCAAAGAATATAAAGGCATATTCTTTGCCGGCTCTAATACTTGGATATTTTTTGAATAGTTTGTTGTAACAAATAAAATTTTACCTTTTAATTGCGGAATCAGTGTTTGATTTTGAACAACATCTTCTTCTGCTAAAAACTCTTCAAAAGATTCTTTTGAGGTTTGTTTAATAACATCCTCACTTTTTGTATCAATTTTAAGATTACCGGTAATACCTTTAATGTTTTCCGGTAGAATCAATCCGCTCGGAACTAACATGTCTTGAGGCAACAAGCCGGTTCTTACTTGTAACGGAGGGTTTTGCAAATATAAAACGGTTTTTCTGCCTTCGCCATCTGACAAAACTTTTAACAAGACAAAATCATTATTAAAAATTACAATATCCGGTTTTTGCGATAATTCCATATTTTCAGGATATGTTGATTTTATTTTTAAACTTTTTATATCAGAGAATAAAGACGGAAACAAAGGTAAGTACACTGTGTTATCCGGAGTTATTATTACACCGTCAAATCTTATGTCAGTACCCGGAATACTATTTTCAATATAAGATTTTACCTCTTCCGGAATTTTTGCAGCAAATACAGACGTACAAGTTAATAAAATCAAACCCAACACCAGTAAAAATTTCCGCACAATACCCCCTCCCAAACTTATATTAACATATTAATTCTAGCATAAGAGTCTTTATTTAAAAACACTTTTTATACGCTCTTTAACAGATTCTTTTTCCTTACTTTGCTTACCAGATTGTATCTCATAAAGTTTTTGATACAAAGCCTTTTCTTCATTTGAAATATGTGTCGGAATCTTAATTGAAAGAACTACAATATGATCCCCACGCAAGGATGGTTTTGATATATGCGGTATGCCTAAATTCTTTATTTTTACGACATCCTCGTGCTGAGCTCCGACAGGTATTGAAACTTCTTTATCTCCATCAAGAGTTTTTATAACAACACTGTCACCTAAAACTGCTTGTGCCGGAGAAATTTCAAGCTTAGTATAAACATTAATACCGTCTCTGTTGTAATATTTCGAAGGTTTTACATGTATAACAATATACAAATCTCCGCTAACTCCACCATTTAAACCGGCATCTCCTTCTTGAGATAACCTCATTTTAGAACCGGTATCAACACCTGCCGGAATTTTTACATCCAAAGTTTTTTCAACAGATTTACGACCTTTGCCTGAACACTCAGGACAAGGATCTGAAATAATAGTACCTTTACCGTTACAATGTGGACATGTAACTATTTGAGTAAAATGCCCTAACACGGTTCTCGTAGTTTGTTGGATACTTCCTCGTCCCCCGCATGTTTGACAAGTTTGAGGTTTAGCACCTTCCCTAGCTCCGGTTCCTTTACATTTTGGGCATGATTCCAAGTGATCAATTTTAATTTGTTTTTCAAACCCAAAAACAGCTTCTTCAAATTCAATTTCAATATCAAGCCTCAAATCATCACCTCTTTGAGGCGCATTAGGATCCGAGCGTCTGCCACCGCCACCAAATCCAAAACCTCCGCCAAAGAAGGAATTAAAGATTTCTTCCAAATCACCAAAGCCATTCGCAAAAGGACCTTGAGTATTGAAGCCTGCATTATTTAGTCCGTCTTCGCCAAACCTATCATAGGTTGCACGTTTATCATCATCCATTAAGGTCTCGTAAGCTTTACCCAGCTCTTTGAACTTAGCCTCCGCTTCCGGAGCTTTATTAATATCCGGATGCCATTGACGTGCCATTTTCCTAAAAGCACTTTTTATCTCATCTTTAGTAGCGTCTTTACTAACGCCTAGTATCTCATAATAATCACTCATATTTCCGTCTTTTCTACTTTTATTTCTATTCCAGCGGTGCCGCAACATTGACCAAAGCTGCTCTTAGCACTTTGTCCCCTAATTTATAACCTTTTTGAAGTTCAGCAATAATAGTATCCTCAGGTTTTTCATCAGTAGGAGTTCTCATTACGGCTTCATGCAAATAAGGATCAAACTCTTCACCTTCCGCTTTTATCTGTTCTAAACCAATTTTATTAAGAACATCAGTAAAATTTTTATAAGCTAATGTATAACATTCTTTCACTTTTTCACAATCTTCAACGGTTTCTATTGCTTTCAAACCTCTGTCAAAATTATCAACAACTTCAATAAGTTTTTTTACGGTACTTTCAGCTCCGTATTTTAACAAACTTTCTCTTTCTTGTTCCTGTCTTTTTCTATAGTTATCAAAATCAGCAGCAAGACGTATATATTGATTGTTTAAAGCTTCATATTTTTGTTGCCACTCATTGACTTCAGAAACAACTTCCTCATTCTTTTCTTCAACCTCGACTTCTGTTTCCGCTTCAACAGAAGGCTCTTCAACAACAGAGGTTGTTTCTTCAATATTATTTTCATCATTTTTAACTGCTTTTTTAAATGGATTTTCCATCATTAT
>JAFQNY010000151.1 GCA_017395765.1 bacterium | reverse complement strand
ATTTTAATGAACAAGGCAAAATTGAGGAGGTATAAGCATGACAATAAAAAATGATTTATTAACAATTAAACAAGGTTTTAATATGGACGGTTACAACCTCAAAGAACTATACAAAGACGATAAAATAAAATTAAAAACAGAGTTCAACATGTTTGTTGATAGTTTACAAAAAGATAATGTAATATCAGAAAAAACCGCTCAAAATGTATATTTGAGCAGGAATAAAAAAGGCATGATTATGATGTATTGTTTATCATATAGCATGCAAATTGGTTAAAAATAATAAAATAGGAGCGTTTAAAAAAATGATTAATGAAAAAATAAAAAATTATGGTTTATATTCTTATGGAGCAGTTGAAACGGAGGAGCAACTAAAAAAAGCCGTTGCACTTGCAGTTATGGAAGTATGCACTTCCGATTATGATTTTTATAATAAGATAGCAAATAAAAATCTATATATTGATGATTTTATAGAGGCATGCATGCCATGCTTGCAATTAGACATAAGCGAAAAATCAAATGTATATACATTTTTGAATTGTGCAAAAAATTTTTATAATTTGCCGGATTTAAAAAGTGTTCTATATAAAATTTATAAAGAGTTAACCGAATATATAGAGGAGGACGGCACAAAATTAATTTACACTGTTTCAGATGTTTTTGATATTATTGAAACTCATGAAAATTTGCTTGTATTACCTGAAAAATGGTTATCTAATCAAATTTATAAAAAAATAACCGAATTTTTAAAGAGTTTTAATTGTATAAGAACAAAATATAAAAAATGCACTGCTTTTAAAAATCAGGGGGATTTTACAAACGAGCAAATATTAAACATAGGTAAAAATTTAAAAGGTGTAACCCTATCAGAAAAATTTGATTTTTACCCGACATCGGACGAATTGAGCGAAAAAATAAGAGAATTAGCAGAAATAAAAAAAGATGATTTTATTCTTGAGCCGTCCGCAGGCATGGGAAGTCTTATAAAAGGCTTAAATAAAAATAATATTGTATGCGTTGAATTAAGCCCGATTTTAGCAGAAATATTAAAAAATAGCGGTTATGATACAAAAAATATTGATTTTATGGAATATCAAGCAAAAAGACAATTTGACAAAATTTTAATGAACCCTCCATTCTCTAAAAACATGGACGCTAAACATATAACACACGCTTTTAATATGTTAAAAAATGGCGGTGTATTAGTTGCAGTTCATACCCCTACAATTAAAACCGCAAAAAATAAAGCATGTAAAGACTTTCAAAAAATATTTAATCAATATGCAGTAAGCAGCGAAACTTTTTCAGGAGCGTTTAAAAATAGCGGAAAAGGCACAAATATAAATGTATGTATAACAAAATTTATAAAAGAGTAACAAAATAAAAAAGTAAAGGACGGTAAAAAATGAAAAAATTTGACGACAGAATTAAAAAAATTTTACATGACAATTTTGGTATAAATTGGCATAAACCCGAAGATATTAACATAATATCAGGGCAAGGGAAATTTACTATTGACAACCTTATAAAAACACATCAGTTAAGCGAAAATAACTTAAACTTGTTGCTTGTTTCTTATCCTTACTATGGGGACAAAGAAAACTATACAACAAAAATAGTTCAGATTAACCCTGATTTAAAAAATATTGACCTATTAAGCACTTATAAATTTTGGTTTAGTTACTTAGGAAAATTCAACACAAAAAAAGATTTTGAGGCATGCCGAAAAGATGAAAATATTTTTTATTGGATTATTGAAATAAAACCGGAGGCAATAATCAATAAAAAAAATATAAATATTGAGCATGAAATAATGTATAATAATAAAAATATGCTTGAACGCTTTATTATTGAGAGTGAGGCATATATAAAATATGCTTTAAATTATAGTGCTATTGATGTAAGCAAGGACGGTAAAAAATATTCTCTTAATATTACTACTATGTATGGCAGAATTAAAATAAATAAATATGACACTGAAAACGGCTTAAAATATTATGTTTTGCAAGATGTTTTGGATAAATCCGGCTATCCGGTTTATCAGTATAGAGAACGCTTAAAAAGTATCTTGAGAAATAATAAATTAAATAATGTTAAAAATGCCGTTAAAAATGGCACGTTTACCGAAAGAAACAACCATTTATTAAAACTTATCATGGACACAAAAAAAATATATCTTGAAAAATTAGAACAAGCCGACACATCGGAGGCAGTTTTACAACTTGAAAGCCGTTTTTGTTTCGCTAATAGGCTTAAAAAATATGAACAATTTATTGAATATCAAAAAAACACTCTCAATGATGAATTAAGTATTTATAATAAATTTACATCTATTGATGAGGTTATAAACGAATATTGCGAAATAAAAAATAAAATTTTAGAAGATAAGGAGGCTCTATTGTGCTTATAACTTACAAAAACTATAAGGGCGGTATAAATAATTTATGCGTAGTTAGTGAAGATTTTAGAGGCAATACCTTTAGCGGAATTATCGGAAAATCTGCAATAGATGAACAACACGCAATTAAAAATTTTAAAAGAAACTACCGCAAACATAAAGGGGTAAAATACCCATACGCAGATTAAAATTAATACTTGCTTTATATCAATATTTTTGATATAATTTAATAGGAGCATGACAAAATGATAAAAAAAACAACCGAGCAACAATTAAAAACTTTAGAAAAAAAATACAAAAAACTTGCAGAAAAACATCGTACTTATTTAATGCAAGAATATGTTAAGAAAAAACAAAGAGAAAAAACTTTTTCAACTCTCAAGCAAATTATTTTTAAACTATGCAAAAAAATTCTTGAAATTACATCAGATGAAAATTTACTTGAAACAACCGAGCAAATACAAAAAATAGTGAATAGTACAAAAATATAGGAGCGTTTAAAATGTCAAAAAAATTACAAGATTATGTAAAAAATTTAAAAAAATTTTTAGAAGAAAATTATATTACACACCCTCTCAAAATGTATAATTATTCATCAAAAACAGTTGAAACTAAAGAAAATTATTTTGTTATTGAAACTAAAAACGCAGGGCTTGTAATGATACACCCTGATTTATGGACTTGTGATAAACCGTACAAATACGATTTATTTACTCAAAAATACTGTTATGAATGGGATAATGAAAAAGAAAAAACTTTTAAATTTAGGGCTGTATATGACGGTAAATTTAAGAAAAATAATATCTATGCTAAACCTTGTATTGATGATATTGAGTTTTTCATATCGAGCGAATATAGGACTACAATACCGCCAAAAGGTTTTATATGTCCTACCGAAAAAGTAACAAAAGAAGAATATTTTTTGTTAAAATCCGTTGCTGATTTTATGGCAGAAAAATTAAAAAACAAATTTGATACAATGCAGGATATAGGCACGAACACTCAAGGGCGGTTTGAATATGATTTTTACAAAAATAATGATTATATTGCCGGAGTTGAAATTTTATTAGGCGGTAAATTGGCAATAATTTTATCAAATCAAATAGTAAAAGAGCGTACACGCTTTTTTGTTTCTTCTCTTGAGGAGGCAAAAACAAAAATAAATCAGTTGATTAAATAGGAGGTAAAAATGCAATATAGAATTGATTTTTATTCAGACGGAGAATTGACAGAGCAGGAACAAGAAAAAATCATCGGCTTACTTGATTTTTTAGAATTACAAAATATTATTATCTCTAACGAAAAAGACAACCCTGAAATATTTATGTAGTAAAAAAAATAAAAAATGAAAGGATTTAACAACATGACAAAACTTATTATTGAATTACCCTCTTGGGAGGTAAACAAAAACGATTTAGCAGAAATTGCAAATAAAATGCAGGCAATAGAATTATCTTTTAATGATTTAATAAACGATATTCCCGAACTTAAAAAATTTGATAATTTTGAAGATTATACTATTGAGGCGAATTTGTCCGACCAGTATGATGAATTTTTTATTGTAGGAAAAATAAATGACGAAGAAAAAAATATTTTTCTTGAAGTTGTTACAAGAGAGGTTGCTATATCAAACGATAAGGAACTTTTATCAATGTCCGGTAGCGGATAT
>JAFQNY010000150.1 GCA_017395765.1 bacterium | reverse complement strand
CTACAAGTTTAAGTGTTTTTATTTCTTCTTCTGGAATATTTTCTTTGTGTGAAAAGATTTGAATTTTACCAGTAACATCCATTAAATCGATGAACATACCACTGTTACGGATAGCCATTACACGGCCAGCAACTGAATATTCATCTTCTGTTTCTACGCCAGCTTCAAGATCTTTATATTTTTCTTGTAAATCAGCTGCGTTAGCATTTTTTTCAAAAACATATGGATATGGATTAATACCTTTATCAGCTAATTCTGCAAGCTTTTGGATTCTAGTTTGTCTTATTGTATCTCTTGCCGAGATAGGTTCTTTTGTTAATTGTTCTGTCATATATATTTCCTCTTATTTTAATTCCGTATAAATATGGTAGCACAAATATTTTAAGATTAATACTTCATATAGCTTAATATATAGATTTACAAAAGTATAAATTTTTGATATACTGTATTTGTGAATAGTTTCTTAAAAAAGAACGGTTTTCAAAAACCCCGTTCTTTTTTTATTTAGGGAGGGGTAGATATACTTTTCCTACAGTGTAGAAAGATTTTTGAGTGGAATTGATAATATGAAACAAGAAATTAATAGACACGAAATTTTAGAAAAAATAACTCCGGTAATTGAAAATACCGCAGTTCGTTATAATTTAATTCCTATAGAAATTGAGTTTATTAAAGAAAATCATAGATGGTTTTTAAGAATTTATTTGTATTCATATGACCATGATATTACTCTTGATGATTGTGAAAATGTTACAAGGAGTTTAAATGACTTCTTGGATGAATTGATTCCTGTCAAATATTATTTAGAAGTTTCATCTCCGGGACTTGAGCGCAAATTTAAATCAGATAAAGAATTTGTGATTTTTAAAGGCAGAAGAGTAAGTATCAAGCTAAAAACTCCATTGGAAGGCGAAACAGAACGAATATTTAAAGGTGAAATAATAGATTGGGATGATAATGAAGGATTAACATTCTTACGTTTTGAAGACGGGGAAGAACTTCAAATCCCAAAGTCTAATATACAATCTGCGAAATTATACATTGATTAGTTAATAAAAACAAGAAAGGAAACATAAGCATGATTAAAATCGGAACAGCATTATTTGAAGCTTGTGAAGAGCTTGAAAGAGAACGTGGAATTTCTAAAGAAGTATTGATTGCATCTCTATGTGATGCAATGGTTGCTGCTTATAAAAGACATATGCATGTTAAAGAAGCTGCTAATATTGAAGCTATTTTGGATGAACAAACAGGTGAAATTGGGGTATTCTCAACAAAAGTTGTTGTTAAAGAAGTTGAAGATCCTGATATGCAAATTTCTTTAGAAGAAGCTCAAGAAATTGATGATGAAGTTGAAGTTGATGATGAAGTTAAAATTGAAGTTACTCCGGATCAATTTGGAAGAATTGCAGCTCAATCAGCTAAACAAGTTATTACGCAAAGAATCAGAGATGCTGAAAGAAATAATATTCTTAATGAATTCTTAGAAAAGAAAGGTACATTAACAACAGGTATTATTCAAAGAGTTGAAAATCGTAACGTAATTGTTAATATCGGTAAAACTGATGCAATTATGCCTCAAAAAGAGCAAATCCCTAGAGAATACTATAAACCTGGTAACAGAATCAGAGTATTTGTTCTTAATGTAAAAGAAACAAACAGATTGCCTCAAGTAATTGTTTCTCATGCTCACGCAGAAATCGTTAGAGAATTGTTTGAATTAGAAGTTCCTGAAATTGAAGACGGAATTGTTGAAATTAAATCAATTTCTCGTGAAGCAGGATTTAGAACTAAAATTGCAGTTTGGTCAAATGACCCTGAAGTTGATTCAGTAGGAGCTTGTATCGGACCTCGTGGTTCAAGAATCCAAACAATTGTCGGTGAATTGAAAAATGAAAAAATCGATATCGTAAGATGGTCTCCGGATCCTGTTGAATATATAGTTAACGCTATTTCTCCGGCAAGAGTTGTTTCTGTGGATATTATGACTGATGATGAAGAAACAAAAGATGCGTTGGTTGTTGTTCCTGATGACCAATTATCACTTGCTATTGGTAGAGAAGGCCAAAACGTAAGATTAGCTCACAGATTAACAGGCTGGAAGATTGATATCAAATGTGTTTCTCAAATGGAAAATGAAGAATCTGCAAGAGTTTCTAATTATGAATACACAGAAGACTCAGATGAAGAAAGAACTGTAGATTCAGATGAAATAGCAGAAGAAATCGCTGAAGAAATGAATCAACAAGCTTATGATGAAGAAGATGTTCAAGCAGAAGAATTAGAAGATGATTCTGCGGAAGAAGTTGAAGAATAGGTTTGTCAAAATAAATTGAAAACTAAGGGTATCTTTATTGATGCCCTTAGTTTTTTTTGATAAATCAACCATAGAGTACTCCTTTCTTTGTATGCTTATTTAAATTTTTATTTATGTAACAAAATTATTATTTTGTTACATTGGGATTTTGGGTTAATTTTTGTAACGATTGTTATAAAAAAGCAAAAATTTTTCTTTTCTTTTGTTTTAGATTGTGTATAATAGTCAAAGGAAGAAAAAGAATTAGCTTTTATGATACAAAATACATTAAAAACATATAATAATATACCAACAGAATCACAATATATTACCAAACCAAGTTTATCGTGTGATGATTTAGAAGTTTATATAGCCAGAATCTTTGAAAAAGAATTAAATACAAATGATTCTGTGTTATTAGGTTATAATCCTATTGTTATTAAAAAAATTGCGGGTTATTTATCAGGTAAGATTAAAATGCCAGCATCTATAGGTATTGCAGGGGAAACTGCAAGCGGTAAGTCAACTATAACAAAAGATTTGATTGATACTATAGAATCTTTTGCGACTGAATTTGGTGTTTCTGATGCAATTACTCGAGTGAATACCGATGATTATTATTATGATCGTTCAGAAATGGTAAAAGCTGCGGGAAGTTTTTCTGAATTTGCAAAGAACTATGATTTAGATGTTCCTGAAGCACTTGAATTAGAATTGATGAGTAAGCATATTAAGGAATTATTGTCCGGTAAATCTACTTATTTACCAAAATATGACATGAGTGGTACTGCTATTCGTCATGATAATTATACTTTAGCTAAGCCTTCCAAAGTTATTATTTCGGAAGGTCTTTTTACGCTTACAGAAAAAGTTAAAGATGCATTTAATTTTAAAATATATGTTGATATCCCTGAAAAACTAAAACGTGAGAGATTTTTTGTCAGAGCAGCCGAGCGTGGTTTGGGAGATTCTGCCGAGCATATTTATACTAATGCAAATCAAAAAGCTGAATTTTATATAAGACCTTGTAAAAAACATGCAGATATTATTCTTTCCGGATATGCTGACAGAATAAAATATAAAAACTTCCTTAATAAAATTATAGGTTTGGTTCAAGAGTTGTACTTTGGTTAAATTTTGTAACAAAAATTTTGATTCAAAGCAATAATTTATTATTACATGGTTTATAATAATAAAAAGGTTTAGTGTATTGGAGGTTTTTATGGCTATAAATCCTGTTTATTTGTATCGTGCAAATGGTTTTAAAAGTTCTGTTAATTTTAAATCAAAAGAAAAAAATAATGATGAAATTAACTACGAAAATCCTATAAGTAGGAAAACTGAGCGTAACTTAGCAATTTTAAAAGCTTCAGGTTCAGGGGCTTTAGTAGGTATTATTGCAGGTTTTTTGACAAAATGTTTTACTAAAACTATGAAAGCACCAATAATAACCGGTATAGCTGCGGCATTAGCTACAATTGGTTTAATGTTACCTTCCAGCTTATATAATACAAAAGTTAATGCTTATGCTAGAGAAAAAGAAATGGATGTCTTTTCAAGACAAAAATCTGCGCAAAGCAATATTTATGAAGACATAAATGATGAGATTAATGATGAAAACGTTTCTTTAGACCAAAAAATAAATCATTATTCTACAGTAAGAATGGCTGATAATGGTAGTGGGGTTATGGTAAAAGGAGTATAAAGTGTTATCTTCAATCTCTCCAACTTATACTCATAATTTATCATATAGAGCTAAATCTGACAAAAAAACATCAGGGAACTCAAAAGAAAAGCCTGTAAATCCAATCTCAAGGTCCGGTGAAGCAGTTAATTTAACGAAAGCTACTTTTATAGGAGGTTTAGCTCTCGGCGGTCGTTTGTTATGGGAAATTTTAGTTGAAGGAGATTTTTTGTTTGAAGATATTGCTAGAACTGCAGGTAAATTGGTAGATAAGAATAAAAAAAATCTTTCAGGAAATAAAAAGGCGCTATGTTATTTAGGAGCTTTTGTGGCGTTGTTGACAGCTTTTGTTTCAGCTGTAGCTTTGGTTAAAACAGCTTGGGATGCTCCTAAAATTGCATATAACAGTAAAGTTAATGCGTTTAAAAAGACTCAAGAGATGGATGTTTATACAAAAGCGAACGAAGCCGAAAAAAATCTTTATGAGAAATTGGACGAAAAAGCTAAAGAAGGTTCTAAAGAAGACAAAGAAGCTTTGAAAGAGCAATACTTGAAATTAAAAAATGCTAAAAACCAAGTTCCTGATTTTGTTAAGCTTAAATAGCTTTGTTTTGATATTTATTCCATAAATCAGGTCGTTTAGCTTTTGTTCTTTCAATTTTTTGTTTCATACGATATTCATTAATTAATTTATGGTTTCCGCTTAATAAAACTTCCGGCACGCATAAGCCTCTGTATTCACGTGGTTTTGTATATTGAGGATATTCTAATAGTCCATCTGCGAAACTATCATCATGGGCAGACTCAATTTTCCCCAATGTTCCTTCAATATTCCTTGAAACGCTATCAATAATGCATAGTGCCGGTAATTCACCGCCTGTTAAAACAAAATCTCCTATCGAAATTTCTCTGGGCTTGATAACTTCTCTTATGCGTTCATCAAAACCCTCATAATGACCGCTTAAGATGACAATTTGATCATATTGTGCCAACTCTTTTGATATTTCATGTGTAAAAGGTTCACCTTGAGGAGTCATCATTAATGTAATAGAATTCTCTGTTTTATTTATAGCCTCATATGCATCAACATAAGGTTGAGGAGCCAGTACCATTCCCGCACCGCCACCATAGGGTGTATCATCTACTTTTTTGTGTTTATCAAGGGTATAATCTCTCGGATTTATTGTGTTAACTGCAATCACTCCGTCTTCTTGAGCTCTTTTAATTATACTAAAATCTAAATGAGATTTTATTAATTCCGGAAAAAGTGTAAGAATATCAAACCTCATGACAGAAGACCTTCTATATTGTTAATTTGTATTCGTTTTGATTTTACATCAACTGATAATACAATTGCTTTAACAAACGGAACTAAGCATACGTTTTTCGAGTTTGTTTTTACTGAGAGTAAATCGCTAGCTCCGTTATTTGATACTCCGACAACAGATCCGACTCTGGTATCGCCGTCATATACATTTAGTCCGACTAATTCATCTATAAGAAATTCGTCGTTTTCAAGATTTTCTCTAATGGTTTCTTCCGTCGCAAATACTAATGCGCCTTTAAGCTTGATGATTTCATTTAATGAATCAATGCCTTCTAGTTTTATAATTGCACATTTAGGAGTAAATTTGAGATTTGAAATCTTAAATTCTATATATTCTGTATCAACTTTAATAAAAACAGTATGTAGCTTTGACAAAAACTCTTCCCTATTTTTTGAATAGCCGAGTTTTGCTTCGCCTTTTACACCATGAAAATTTAAGATTTTACCAATAGAAATAAAGCTATTCTTCATCTTCTTTTTTCTTCGGTTTTCTTCCGCGCTTAGGTTTTTCAACAACTTCTTCCGGTGTAACTTCTGCTACTGGTTCAACTGATGGAGTAAGAACTTGTTCATCTGATTTTTTTTGATGTTTTGAAACCATATAATCAGCAGGTTTATCTGCACGGTCTTCATTCCATCTGTCTAAACCTAATTGAGCTCTTACAAGCTTAATACCGACGTGAACTCTCCATTCATCCATTTTAAGTTGTGCAGCTATTATTTTATGGCAACCTATTGGAGGTAATGGTAATAACGGTTCATATAAGCTTTTAATAGCCAATAATTGATCCGGAGAAATCGCCAATTTACGTTTAGGGAATGGTAATTTTGGTAGCATTAATTTTTGACGCACCAAATTTATTCCAAAAAATACTTTTTGAGGTTCAATACCAAGGGTTGCACCAATTACTTCATGCGCATCAGGATTTGGTAAAGGCAACAACGCTTTATATAGAGCTTCAATTTGCTCTAATTGCTCCTTACTGATTAACAAAGGTTTTGGTTGTTTTTGAATTTTTGGTCTTTTTGCAGGATTTGGACGTCTTTGGAATCCGCCGTTATTACGGCCGCCACTTGCATAATTGTTTCTGAAACCGCCTCTGTTATCAGGACGTCTTTGTTGATATCCGCCACCTCTATTGTAACCGCCGCCATTGTTATCACGTCTTTGATAACTACCTTGACCGCTTCTGTTATAATCTCTTTGACCATCTCTATTATAATTATTATGTCTATAACCACTCTGTTGTGGTCTGTCATATGTGCGAGGTTTTTGTTCAGTTGAATAAGAACTATAACTTTGCATTGGTTTTTCTTCTGTCGAATCACCTTTGTCTGCGTATAGACAACTTGGACATATTACTCTTTTGGGGTTCTTTGTTTCAAATTCAGCACCGCACTTAATGCACTTGTTTACATACATAATAAAAGCCTCTTAACCACATTTAAAATTCACTAATCTAAATAATCCTGTTAATAATAAATAATGAGATCTATCTAATAAAAACAATCGGTTTCAACCGAATAATTATATTATAATACATATTAAAAAAAATACAAGCCTCTTAACATTGTTTAATAATATTAAGTTATGTAAAAATTTTTTTAGGGCATGTACCATGCTTTTATAATTTATAGTAGCATGCTAAGTATCAACTATCCCCAAATCTCCTCCCAAAATTATAAATAAAAAATTGATACTGGCTTTAAAAAAGCCAGTTTTTTTATTTGATTAAATTTTGAACTTCTTTAAATTTTGGGTGTTTAGAACTTTTTAAAAGCTCAAATAGAACCATTTCAGTTGTTTTAATATTAGCTCCTGCCTTCTGTAGCATATTTAATGCATTATTGTGTTGAAATTCGGAGCGACTTCCGCTGGCATCAATTATTATACTAACGTCATAACCTTTTTTTAGTAAGCTTATAATTGTTTGATATACACAAATATGAGTTTCTATACCACAAATAATAATTTGTTTTTTCTTTTGTTTTTTTATAGCTTTATAAATAGCATCTTCTTCTAAAGCACTGAAAGAGGTTTTTTCAATGATTAGGGTTGTATCAGAGACGTTATCCTTAATATTATTTATTGTAAAACCTAAGCCTTTAGGGTATTGTTCTGAAATAATAGTAGGGATTTCAAGAATAGATGCCGATTTTGAGAGAATTTCAGAGTTTTTAGCTATTGATTCTTTGTTATAAGCAGCGTTTAATAACTTTTCTTGAATATCTATTATTAATAATAAACTGTTTTCTGTATTATTTATCATAGCAAAATCCTTATATATTTTTATATTCTAATACAAATTGGTTCAAAATATCTTCTAGTAAACCAAGTTCAAACTCATTTGGTTCAAGTGTTATTCTTTTTGAATCTTTATGTTCATTTTTAATACACTCGATATCTATATTAATTTTTGTATAACCCGGAGTTGTAATTTTAAGAACGCTTGTAGAATTTTTTCCTTTTATTGCAAATTCCCAATAAGTGTCTTTCGCCGGATTGTTTGTAGATATAGCAATATTTTTTGCAGAGTATTTAAGTTGAATATTGTAAAACGCAGGTGTTATAATTTTTTCAATATTTTTAATAAATTCTTGTTTAAATAATTTGAAATTGTACTGTGATGTTGATTCATTTTGAATACCGCTTAGGTTTATCAATGGATTTTGTTCTTTTGAAATGACATTTTTTTTATGATTTATTGCTATGTGTAATTTATTTAAAACTTCATTTATTAATTGTTGTCGTGTTTGATTTGTAATTTGCGAAAACCCTGCAAAAATAGGAATATTTGTTCCTTTAATGATTTTGTTCCAAGTTTTTTCTGCTGTTTCAGT
>JAFQNY010000010.1 GCA_017395765.1 bacterium | reverse complement strand
TATTCTTGATGTAACCTCAAAAGAGGCAAAAGACAGAGCTATGGGGCAAGTTAGTTTATTTGCTGCACTGGGAGACGGCGGAGAAGATTTTTCCGGAGTTCAATACCAATTAGTCGGTAGTGATGAAGAATATACTGATAAAGAATTACAACTGTTTGAAAAAGAGTTTTTAGGGTTTTATATAACCTCTCATCCACTCTTTTCAATAAGAGACAAGCTTCAATTCTTAATCACGCACCGTGTTTCTGAATTAGAAAATGTGCCGGAAGAAGGGGTTGTAACTATTTGCGGTCTGATTACCGCAACAAGACAAATCCCTACCAAAAAAGACCCGACAAAGTTCTTGAGATTTGTTACGATAGAAGACTTGTCCGGCAAAGTTGATGCAGTTTGTTTCCATAAGAAATTAATGGATTACGCTGAAGTATTACAACCTGATTTAAAAGTTGTTGTTACAGGCAAAGTTCAACACCGAGGCGAAAACCAAATCAGCTTACTTATAGATTCAGTAAAATCCGTTGATAATTCTAATATTGTAACAATCGATTTACTGGATGAAGTAAAATACGAAGAGCTCTGCGGAATTAAAAACATTTTAGCAAAGCACCACGGGGATGATCCGGTAATGATAAAATTACCGCAATCAAATGGTTATAGTGCAAGAATTATGACTTCACCAATGTTTTGGGTAAATTCTACAAACGATCTTGTTAACAATATTAGCCAAGTATTTCCTAACAGAGTTAACGTAAAAATTAATTCATTAGACCAACCTTTAGAAGTTTAACAAATTACAAATAAAAGTTTTTTAATTAATCTTCACTCTTATTAACAAGCTCTTGAACAGGTTCTTTATAAACTTGTAACTTTGTAATTCTTGCTCCGTCAACTTCAACAACCGTAAAAGTCAAATTATTAGAAGAAACCGAATCACCGACTTCAGCTATTCGACCAAGCAATTTCACAACTAAACCTGCGATAGTGTCAACGTCATCTTCTTCTTCATATAATGAATAATCAAGATTGAAAAACTCAACCAGCTCATCAATTCTCATCATCGCATTAGCTATATAAGTATTTTCTGAAACTTCTTTAATATCGGCTTCTTCGTCGTCAAACTCGTCTTGAACCTCACCGATAATTTCTTCCAAAACATCTTCAAGAGTAATCAAACCGGCAGTACCGCCAAACTCATCAACTACAACAGCCATTTGAGCATGCGAAGTCTTGAATTCAAGCATTAAGTTATCTAAATTCATTGTTTCAGGTACTAACATAATAGGTCTGATTAATGATTCAATTGAATATGTATTGTTATTCATTACCAAAGAATAAAGATCTTTAATATGAATAAAACCTAGTATTTTATCAATATTTTCTTCATAAACAGGGTAACGTGTGTATTGATTTTCTAACGCAAATTTATTAAGTTCTTCACAAGAGATATTATTTGGAATACATATCATATCCGTGCGAGGAATCATTACTTGTTTTGCCATTAAATCAGAAAATTTAAACATATTATGAAGCATTTCAGCTTCTGTTTCGTTTAAAACACCTTCGTTATAACTTGCATCGACAAGCATATCCAATTCTTCCGTTGAATGTACCAAAGAAGAATCCTCAGAAGAAACATTACATACCTGCAAAAGTTTATCTCCGGTAACCAATAACAACCATACAAACGGTTTAAAAACAGTTATAAACAAATCCATAGGTGCGGCTACCATTAAAGATAACGAATCCGGATGTTTCAAAGCAAAACATTTTGGAAGTTGTTCCCCTATAAGAACATGGAAATATGTAACCAAAACAAATGCAACCGGTACCGCAACAACATGCGCCGTTATATTCGAAGGTAATATTGTAATCATTTCAATCAACGGTTTAATCAATTGAACAATCGTTGCTTCAGCAACCCAACCTAAAGCAATACTTGCTATTGTCACACCTAATTGAGCTGCAGCAAGCATTTTATTCATATTTTCTATTAATTTTAAAGCTCTTTTAGCACGAGAATTCCCTTCATTAGAAAGTTGTTCAAGTCTTGTTTTTCTGACTTTTACAAGGGCAAATTCCGCAGCTACAAAAAAACCGTTTACGAATAGCAAAAACGCTATAATAAAAATATTAATAAATATCTCTGTTAAATTCATATCCTCTCAAATCCTTGATTATAGTTGTAATTATAAAATATATATATTTTTTTTGCAATAAGAGAAATGATATAATATAATTTATATATGAAAAAATTAGGAGCATTTATTGTGCCGACAGGGGTTGGCGCATCAATCGGAGGGTTTGCGGGTGACGCAAGCAAATGGGCAAGAAAAATCGCACAAAAGTGTGATTTAATTGTAAACCCAAATGTTGTTAATGCAGCTTGTTTTTCAGGCATTACTGAAAACATGCTCTATGTGGAAGGCTATACTCTTGATAAATTTTTCAAAGGTGAATGCGGGCTTGAAAAATCCTCAAAGAATAAAATCGGAATTGTTTTTGACAAAGCAATCCCAAAACATGTTTTAAATGTCCATCTAAACACCGTAAATGCCGTCCAAACGGTTTATGATACAGATATTTTAGGTTATGAAATCACGGAAGAAGAAGTCGGTGTCGAATTTTACAATGACCCGTCAGGAATTTCCACAGGGAATGTAAAAAACCTAAAAACGATTAAAACTTCTGCTGAAAAACTTATTAAAAAAGGTTGCAATGCTATCGCAATCGTTTGTTTCTTCAACGAAGAACAAGGTGATGATTATGCAAACGGAATTGGTGTTGATCCGGTTGGTGGAGTCGAAGCAATAATTTCTCATTATATATCTAAAGAATTAAATATCCCGACAGCTCATGCACCGGCTTTTGAGGATTTAACGATTTCTACGGATATTGTTGATAAAAGATGCGCTGCTGAATATATAACCCCGACATTTTTACCTTGCATACTTTTAGGATTAACCCAAGCTCCTCTGATAAAAGGCTATAAACAAGGGTTAAATATAGATAATTTAGATTTCTTGATAATGCCTTACAATGCTTTGGGCGGGATTCCGGTGCTGGAAGCTCATAAACGAGGAATAAAGATATTTGCAATAAAAGAAAATAAAACAATTTTATCTGTTACACCGCTGAAATTTAATATAAAATGTGATATAATAAATACATACGAAGAATTGTTGGAGCTTATATAATGATAAAAAAAGGTTTTTCCCTCGCAGAGATACTGATTGCATTAGCTATAGTTGCAATTATAGCAATTTTTGGGTTCAAAATTGCTGAAAAAGGTCTTGAAAGAGCTTACGATATGTTTTATTTTACCGGATATGACGGATTAACAAAAACAATGTTTCAAATTTATAACAGAAGCTCAGATATTCTGGATGAAACCGGCGAAGATTTAGGCAATTCTGAATTTTTAGCCCAAGTCCAAGAATTTTTAGACGGAGCTAAAAACACGGAAGAATCTCAAGTCAATAACCAAGCTCCTTTTGGTCGATATACTTTTACAACTCCCAATAAAATAACCTACAGGTTTGTGCCTTGGAAATATAGAACTGGTGGAAATAATGGCTCAACAATTGCATTTTCAATAAAAAATCCTCTTTTGGATAATCCACCACCGGACAAGATTCCACCTTGGCAAGGCGAGTTTTTGGGGTTCTTTGGATGGATGATGAAATGGCTCGCATATAAATACTTTGGCATATACGATCAGGATTGGCTAGATAAGGCTATAGCTTACTTCGGTAGTGAAGATATACCTGCATATTTTGATGCCTATTTGGTTAGCATGACAATTCCGGCTCAAAGAAGTGACAGAGCAAGAAGGGCTTATTTTGTTTATATTCCTCAACACGAAATTCTTAGAGACTATCTGATTCCTGTTGGGAATGATATTGTGGACAAAGCTATTCTTAAAACTGCTTTGGGTGGAAACTCATTCTTCGATGATACAGAAACTATTCAAAATCGTATTGATTTATTCCCATACTATCTTGATAACGGCAGAGCGGGACGTATTACTACTAATGAAGAAACCGGGCAAAAAGAATACAACCCTTACAATGTAACAACTTTTAGGGATGCATATTGTAGAAAATTTGGTTATGAGGGTATCGAATTACAACAATCAAAATGTACATCCCAAGGATGCGAGCAAGACGAAGACGATATAACAACAATCCTCACTTGTCCTGAAAAACCCGCTGAATACAATTTCGCCGATTTTGAAGATTTAGACTTAAGACTCGGAAATCCGAGGTTGGTAGGCAGATAAACAAGTTATTGTTTTAAAATCTTTGCAAAGTTTTCTAATTCTTTAACAAGGTCAGAGTATTTATTTACAAACTCCTGACCTTTGTGTTTTATTGCAACAGATAAGACTTCCGCAAAATTAACAGCTTTACCTTTTTTTAAGTTTTCTGAATAAACTTTTTCAAAATTATCAGGGATTCTAAGAGTCCAACAATCTTTTTTTGTACCGGGGACGTTATAAGTTTCTCCAATACCGAATAAATCCGTAAAAAATATCTGAATTCGTTTTGCATTACCTACAAACATATCCACAAATGATGCTAATATAAATTTTGATTTATCATAGCGGATTTCTTCTCTGTAAGCATTCTCATCCTTATCATACGGAACCGTATCCGCAGCTAATATATGAGTTTTATACATAAAATAATCACGATTACCGTTTAAACCTGAATGATTGTTAAAAAAATCATCAGTATATTCGATAAAAGATTTGTTATCATGGCTACCGAGCATTATGACATTTTTCTCAGGTGAAGAAAGACCGTTTGCACCGAATTGTACAATTGAAAGCCCCGGAAGTCCTAATTTTTTGATAACATTAACGACATGAGAAGTTAGTTCACCCAAATCCTCAGCGATAATATCAGATTTATTTACACCCATTTTTTCCGCCGCAGGAAATATGATTTTTTCAAACATTGAAAAATAATCTTTTGCATCATATCGAGTATATTTACTAAACAAAGGCTTTTCAGGAGATGAGTATAATCTACCCGAATTTGAATCATTCATCAAAGGTTCTGCATTTTTATAAACAAACGGGTCAATAAGCCCTATAACATGGTCAATCCTGACTCCTCCGGGGGCATCTTTAAAAATTTCTTCATAGCGTTTTTTTAAGAATTCACCGCCTTTGGCTAATGAACCATCCTTGTTAAAAATTGTTTCAGGGTTCATAACAGGGAAACCCCATCGCTGACCGTTTTTAGAAAAATAATCAGGAGGACATCCCAAGCATAAACCGTCTAAAAACAAGTCCTGATTCATCCAAACTTCTGCCGGAGTAAACGCAACGGGAGTATCAGCTATAATTTTTATCCCCTTCTCTGCGTTACGAGAATTTGCTTTTTCAATCTCAAGCTCAACCAAGGCTTGTTTAAACACAAAAAAATCAATTTCATGCCGGTACTTTTTACGCAAGAAATTTAAACGGTTAATCGTATTTGGAGTTTGTTCAAAATACAATTTTTTATCCGTTTCATTCCAAGATTTCCAATCCTCACTGTGATTTTTCTGAGCTAATATAGGATAAAGCGCATGAGCTTCCATTTCAAGCGGCTTTTCAGATTTTAGCTCTTCTATTTTATTTAAAACAACCTGTAATGATTGGAACTCCTCTTTTGATAAAGTATCGTCATTTACTTTTTTTAAGTAATTTTCAAAAGATTTCCTCAAGATTTTGTTATAGTCATGATGGATTTTGCTATAGTTAACCTTATTAGTTTCTTTATTTGCTCTTGAATTAACAACAGCTCTAAAATCACTTTTATCAAGGATATTTCCGTATTCCGCAGTTGCAAGTCGTTCAAGCGGAATCATATAAATATTTTTTGATGTCGATAAACAGTCATAAGGAGAAGGATCAAATTTTCTTCTCAAATAATTTGGCTCTTGTTGTATTGAAGAAACCCCATGACTTGCCAAAAAGGGAATAAAAAAAACTTCCGAAGTTTTGGATAACAAAGACCCTATACCTGTATTTAAAAATGTTCTTGAAGGAGCTGATGAATTATGAACAATAACCCCGACTTCTTTATCAAGAACTTTTAAACCTTGTTTTACAGCTTTTGTATATCGAGGTAGTTCTTGCGCCGTAAGTCTTCTTTTAAACGACAAATTGTCGTTTGCTCTCTCAAATCTTATTTTCATACACACTCCATATATAAATACAAATTGTATAGTATCACAAATATTTGACATGGGAAAGAGTCTTGTTTAAACTTCATATATATAAGGGGGTTGTATGACAGAAGTAAAAAAAACTAAGATTCTTAATTATATAAATGTTTTTCGAGGATTAGCAATTCTTTTAATTGTTGCAGGGCATACAATGCAATTGGGCGCATACGGAAATTTAACACAAAGAATTTCTTTTGAAATCTTTGCCGGCGGGACTGCATTATTTATATTTATTTCAGGATTTTTATTCCAACATTTGTCCGGAAAATATGAGTTTAAAAACTATATGTCAAAAAAATGGACAAATGTTATTCAACCCTACTTATGGACCGCAATTCCGGGAATCTTATTCTGTTTTATTTATCCGGTCAAGTATGGAAACACATTAGAAGGTCTTACTCCTTATATCCAAATTCCGATGTTATTATCTGTCGGAAGAATACATAATGTTCCGACTTGGTTCATACCTATGATTGTCTTATTCTTTCTGTCAAGTTGGTTATTACTTAAGCTTGAAAAGAAAAATATTTTATACAAATGTTTGCCTGTAATGTTTTTTGTTACATTATGTTTACCACGACCCGAACTTGGATATAATGAACTTGCAGGTCTTTCCTATTTTGATAAATGGATTGTATATATTAAATACATTTTTATATGCTACATCCATTTCTTTTCAATGTACGTTTTCGGAATGTTTTGTTCTGCAAACAAAGATATCATTGACAAATTCTGGAATAAACGATGGTTGTTTATCGTATTAACACTCGCAACCGCAATTTTAAATATATATTCAGGGGCAACATACGGAATCTCTAACGGTACTGTTTCAAAAATATTTTTAACAATTGTTGTTTTAGCATACTTAAAGCACTACGATGAATGGATTTTAGGACATACAAGAATAAACAAGGCATTAGACATAATTGCAAAATACAGTTTTGGGATATTTTTTATACATTGGTATGTATTTTTTGTGTATAACCTAATTTTTGGTTTAGAAAAGGTTATACCAGTTAACGGAAACATCTTTTTTGCATTTTGTCTTGTATTAATCAGGTTTCTTGTTGTTAGCTTAGGAAGTTTGGTAATACTGTATTTAACCAAAACTCTATTATTAAAACTTAATCCGAATACAAATACAAGAAACTTTATCGGAGTTTAAAATGCCTGATTACACAATAGAAGACTTTTCAAAATACAAACAATATTTGAATACAATAAACGTGGTTTTGGAACGATATTTTGAAGACCAAAAAGAATACCTCCGTTGCAAAGCCGGTTGTTCACACTGTTGCGAACATGGAGATTATCCTTTTAGCGAACTGGAGTTTCAATACATGCTTTTAGGCTTTTTCAGAATTGATCCGCAAGAGCAAAAAGAAGTAATAAAACGAATCCAAGCTTTAAAAGAAGAATATGCAAAACTCGAGGACAAAAAAGAATTTTCACACAGATGTCCGTTCTTATCTGAGAAAGGTATTTGTACAATTTATGAATACCGAGGTCTTATTTGCAGAACTTTCGGCTTAATAACGAAACACGAATCCGGTAAATACACAATTCCGTTCTGCCAAGAGCTGGGATTAAATTATGCAGAAGTTTACGATTCTGAAAACAAAGTTCTGGATTATGATAAAGTCAAAGAATTAGGGTATAAAAACTTGCCAAATGCATACAGAACAAACCTTAAAGCTCTGACTTCAGAAGAATTATTCGAATGTGAACCATTAGATTTCGGACAAATTCATCCGATGATGCATTGGTTATAGATTCCGACTAAGCATTTTGTGTAATGTTTTTTTATAATAACTTCTTATAATTATGTTATAAGGAGTTAAAACAATGATAATATTAATAAAGTGGTTAGCTTTATCTCTGGCAATAATGTTTGTCGGTTGGGTAATCCCTGGAATTACAATTTCAAACTTTGTAACCGCGCTTTTGGCAGCCGTAGTAATAGCTTTAGTTAACACTGTAATAAAACCAATATTAATATTCTTAACTTTGCCTATTAATATTTTAACTCTCGGATTATTTATTTTAGTAATAAACGCATTGTTGTTTATGTTTGTAGCCTATCTCGTACCCGGAATCGAGGTTGACGGTTTTTGGAGTGCTTTCCTTGGCGCCTTATTGCTATCCATCCTTTCAGTCGGGATTTCTTGGCTATAAACATAGGGTTGCGAGCTCTATCGCAACATATAAAAAAGAACCCTTTTGTTTCACTCACAAAGGGTTCTTTTTTTGTTATAAAATCTAATTAATATTTGCATAATATCTTGGGTCTTCTAATGCTTCAAGAGATTTCATAACACCTAAACGTCCGGCTTTTAGTTGTAAACCTGCCAACCAAGATTCAACCGCATAAGTAATTACAATTGTAAATACCGGTATTGAAACGCCTGCTGCAACTAAAACTCTTTGAAGTTGAGGAGTTAAAAATACTTCTGTTATTCGACCTGTTCTTAGCATTTTAACAAATTCGTCAGGGTTTTTGTTAAAAGCTTCGATCATTGAATGCTTTATTTTTTCTAATTCAGCTTCTGGAATGTTATCTATGGCTTTTTCAAGATTTCCTAGTATTTTTACTAATGTATCCTTATCTAAACCTTCCAATTTTTTTAAATAAGGGATATTTTTAATTATTTTATCCAGCTGCTCCGGAGATGTTTTTTCAGATTGTTCTTTTAATTTTATGATACTCTTTTTTAAATCCATATTGCTCTTAACTTTATGAATAGATGTCTTACCTTCGTCTATCATGCCTTTTATTGTTGTTTTGAAGGTGCGATGTGTATTGCTTGGATTGTTTAATAAATTTTTGATATCAATTAGAGCTTGTTTATAACTTTCAGAATTTCCGTTTGGTTTTGATAATTTTCTTAATGCAATCAACATTTCTGCCGGCATTTCAATTTCTTGTTGCATAATAGCCTCTAAAGCTTTATTATTTTTTAATGTGGCTGGGACATTTTTTAATTTTGAGAATAAATCATTTAACCCTTTAACCAATTCTGATATTGTTTCTTGCGAAGTTAGTGAATTTACAAGATCATCTGTTAAATTTTGAGGTGTTTCTAACTTATTAATAAGTTTTGTCAATTTTTCAAAAAGTTCTTTACCAATAACTTCTTCGATACCTTCAATGGTTTTTAATTTACTGATTATACTTTTTAATTCTTTAGTCGGAATTTCAGTTAATAAAGTATTAATAATTAATTTTGGAGTTTCTAATTTTTCTGCAAAGATTTTCAATATTGCATCATAATTTTCTTTTGATATGTTTTTAATATTTTTAGGATTTAACATTATGTCTAAAGCATCTAATTT
>JAFQNY010000149.1 GCA_017395765.1 bacterium | reverse complement strand
GTTAGCTTTTAATAGAGATTGCCAATCGTCTTGTGTATCTAAAATACCCATCATTGCCAAATCCCCTGCATAAGAGATTACAAAGTCAGCACTTAATTTTGCTCCTGCTGCCGTCATAAAATTCTTTAAATATTCAGGATTCGTAAACACAGTCTTTAATGCTTGCATTTTATTACCTGATGCAATTTGTTGTCCGAAAACAGCAACAAGCTTTTTATCAATAAGTTTACTAAATGCTTTCAAGCCAGCTTTGCCTGCTCCCATACCTATGATAAAACCACCTGCATCCATAATAAAGTCTTTAGTTAATTGCTCAGCTTCTTCAGCAGTTTGAACATCTTTAGTTGCGTAATCAGTAACACCTAAGCCTGTTTTTGCAACCATACCACCAATTGCAAGAGTATTACCAACTGTAATCATTCCTGCTCCTAAAGGTGCAAGTGGAGTAAAGCAAAGAATACCACCGACAATTGTCATACCCATACCTGCCATTGATGTATTGCCTGTCCATCTTTGGATACAAGTTAGGTTATCATTCTTCATAGCTTCAGCCATCATTTTTCCATTCTCATCCCCGATGGCTTCATCGTGAGCTTGTGCTAAAGCTATTTGATAATCTTCAATTGTTTTACCATTTAAAAATTCTTCAAATTCTTTTTCTTTTGATTGTTGAGCTAGTTTTAATAAAGAGTTCAAAGCTCTATTTTTAGCATTATCATCTAATGTACCAAAATTAAATCCGTTTTCATCAATGCTAATAGGTAATTTAGATTCAGCAATTAATTCTTGTAGCTGACTTAAACCACCATCTTCAGCTAAAGCATAGAATGTTGCAAAGCCTTCTAAAACTTTTTGTGTTTTTTCGTCTATGTTTAAAGTTTCATCTTTTCTTAAACCTTCTGCAAATTCTATAAATTGTTGTTTTTTGTTATATGCATTAGCAACAACTTCCATTTCTTTTTTAGCTAGTGCATATTGTTCAATTTTGTATTGTGAATATTCAGTTCCTCTTTCGATTTTGTAAACTTCTTCAAAAGAAATTGGCTCATCAGTATTCCAATATTCAGGAACTATGCCTTTTGAGTTGTCAAATTTTGGTAAAGGAACTTCGCTATAAGGCATAGGCTTATTTTTATCAGCATTAAATTTGATAGCATTATCAACAACATTTTCTAATGCTTGAATTTCCTCTACACCACTATATGAAACAAATTGTTTCTGAATATCTTTTAAATCTTCTATCGATGCATTTGAGCATAATTGTTCTACATAATCCCCAATAATTTGAGCTAGTTTTTCTTCAGAATATTTGTTCTTTAATTCTTTGAATTTGGTATTAGTATCTAGGACTAAAACACGAGTAAGAATCATATCTTTGATTCTTTGTTTGTTGCCTTCATAGTATTCTTTTTTAGTAAGTCCATTTGGAGGAGCTAATTTAGCTTTATTCATCCATTCAATACCTGCGTTTTGGTAATCCAAAACCTTAGATACGTTAGATGTTTTTAAAATATCATTCTTGTCTTTTCTTTCATCGTGCCAACCTGAAATTGAGCCTAAATATTGGCTATTCAATATTTCATAAGCTTCAGAAAGGTTTTCATCAATAATATCAATAACGATTTCTTTACAAGCTGCTTCTTCTAAGAATGTTTGTTGTTTTTGTGCTGCATAACCATTTGCAACCTGCACAGCTTGATTCTGCGGTTTTTCTTTAGCTCCAAAGATATTATTAACAAAAGTAGCAAGTATATTTGTATCAACTTCTTCGCCAATATGTTCTTTGGCAAATGCTTTAATTTCGTTATCTTCTAATACTTGGTTATTACCGGCAGCAGATTTTAAAACATTAAACAAACTCTTTGCTTCAACTTCTTGCAAGATTTTATCTTCGCCTGCAAAAATATTAAAGAGTTTTTTTGTTTTTTCATCAGCACCTTTTAGGTCTTCTTCTTTTATTTCTCTAAAGTTTGAAAACCTAAACTCGTTGCCTTTATTAAATTTGAAAAAATCTTCGCCTGCCATTGCACCACCTTTATCATCTTTCCTGTCAAGTCTTAAAGTGCTGTTTAGACTTTAATGCAAGCACATTAACCTCAGACATGTAACACAATTTCTATTGTGTTACATGTTTTATCGGCATTTTTTAGTGAAAACTTTAGGATTTTTCGAGAAATTGTTACAATTCGGACAAAATTGTTACAATTGGATTTTAAAACACACAACTTTAATCAGTTGATTATACTGTCCTTTTTACTCTTTAAGGGTTTTATAGGCTCAATAACCAATAATAGCAGTAGTTTACCCCATTTGTGTATCTAAACATGTAACACAATAGAAATTATGTATCCTAACATGTAACATATTGAGGTTTTTTTGAATAAAAAAAAGACGAAGTCGCTTGTACTTCGTCTTTTTAATTAAAGAATTTCTGCTAGTTAGGAATTACTTGCTAACAGCTTCTTTGAATTTTTTGCCTGCTGAGAATGCAGGAACTGTTTTAGCAGCAATTTTTAATTCTTTGCCTGTTTGTGGGTTTCTGCCGATTCTTGCAGCTCTTTTTCTAGATTCAAATGTACCGAAACCAACTAGAGTAACTTTGTCGCCTTTTTTAACAGCAGATTGAATTGCATCAATTGTAGCTGATAAAACTTCTGAAGCTTCTTTCTTAGTCACTTTTGCAGATTTAGAAATTTCTGCAATTAATTCTTCTCTATTCATAATAGTCTCCTCTCTTGTTCTGCCATTCAGAACTATAAGACTAATTATATAGGATTTATCCGTTTTTGCAAGCTGTAACGGCATGTTAAGAGGCTATGTATAGTAAAACAGAGGTTCAATTGAACCTCTGTTTAGTATTCTTTTAACTATAAACCCATTGAATTTAAAAGTGATTTATACCATGGTGTAGATTCTGATTTTGAAGAATGATAACCTTCATTATTTTTACCAATATAATGATATTGGTCTTGGTCTTTGTAGTCAAATAGGTCAAAAGTTCTGCCATGTGGTTTATCACCTTCATTTCCTTCAATTATTATATATTTTGTCTCTTGAACTGCACCATTAGAAAGTTGTCTTTCAGGGTTAAAATAAAACTGATCACTATCTTTTGTAAAAACACTAGTGTGTCTAGCTTTTACTGTACAATTTTGGCTACCTGAGAAAAGATATTTATCATCTTGTCCCGCCACATCAGTTATAGTTGCTCCAGCTAAACCTGAAAATACAACAGTTTTATCTTTATTAACAGTTACTTGTGCTTCGTTGCCTTGAGCTTGAGTTTTATAAGTTATAGTTGTTCCATCTTTTAGTTCAACAGTATGTGTTCCGTCTTTTTGACCTGAAGATTTTACATTATTTCTATCATATTGTACTCCACCAATAATAACTTTTTGAACTTGTCCTGTCATAAATCATTCTCCTTTTTTAATATGCTCGTGTAATTTTCTTTTTGCAGATGTAACATAATTAGAATTGTGTTACATGTTCGTCACTTTTTTAGAACTAATAATAGGGGTAAAACGCTTTTAATTACTGATTAAAACACTTGTAGATAGAATTTATGAAAATGTTACAAATCATTAAGTTTTGTAACAAAGTTAATCAATCTTTAATCAAAAAAGGCAATTTTACAGGATAAAAATACTTTAAAAACATGTAACACAATTCTAATTGTGTTACTTACTATGTAACAAAATGAGG
>JAFQNY010000148.1 GCA_017395765.1 bacterium | reverse complement strand
CGGAAGGTGTCGGCTAGGCAACCCCCGGTCGGATGCAAGATTGAATCAAGCGTTTGAGGTGTCCGCCGAGCTTGGAAAAATCGCTGGAGACTTGGAGCAATCCAAGTACAAGATAGATGATTATCTATTAGTTTAGAACTAAAAAACAGAACACGGCTTATGAGCTACTTTATTCTTTTTTTTTAAATTTTAACTTCACCCTGTCTGAATATAATAATATTTCCGTCCTTGAATCCTGCAACTGTTGAGGCCAGACCTTTTGCATGATATCCATAATCAGAGATTACTAAATCAACTTTATTTCCGATATAGGACATTGCTTCGTCATAATTAAGCGCAGCGGGTTCTCCGGAAAGGTTTGCACTGGTTGTTGCCAATACTCTGCCGTCAATATTTCTGCAAATATTGGCAAAAGTTTCGTTATTGGGAACTCTTATTCCGACTGTATTCATACCTGATGCTATGTAGTCAGGAGTAATATCTGATTTTTCTACCACTAAGGTTAATGCTCCGGGGAAATGTTTTTTTATTAATATTTGGCATTGTTTTTCTATTGGTTGTTTTACATAATCAAAAAGCGGGTAAATATCGTCTGACATAAGAATCAGAGGTTTTTTAGCTTCTCGTTTTTTTATATCATAGATTCTTTGTACGGCTTTTTCGCTTGTTGGTAAACAACCGATGCCCCAAACCGTATCGGTTACAAAAGCAATTACACCATCATTTTGTAGCATTTCATTGATATCACTAAACATACTTTCCTTGGTCACTTGATCACCTATTCACTTTATCACTGTTTTTATAGTATAATACAACAGTGTAAAAGAAACAAAGGAGAACAAAAATGGTTCAACAATTTGGAACACCGCAAAAAACAAGACAAGCAGTCGTATTATTTTTAAAGGGTTCAGCAACTCCGCTTGTTATGTATTTTGATAATCCTCAAGCTGTGTATGCAGAGCTAAAACAGTTGATGAAAAGCCCTACTCCAGTTTTGGTAGAAAAAGAACCTATCGGACCTATTAAAAAAGTATGTTTTGTTTCAACTCAAATTTCAGGCTTGTTGTTGCAAGAAGAACCTTTTATGCAATAGTATCGGAATCTTTATAAGGTAAGCTATGAACAAAATTTTAATAGAAGATATCGAAAAAGAACCAAATAAAACACTTTTCTATGAGTTTGATGAATTTATGGAAGAGTTTGGTGCGGATATTTTTGCAGATTTAGAGTTGAAATCTTTAGGTCAATTTATAGAAGTTAGCGGAAATATTCAAGGTAAACTTAAATTAGTTTGCGACAGATGTCTTAATGAATTTGTTTATGATTTGAATATTGAGATTGATGAAACTTTTGCGAAGTATTCTCTTCAAGACGAGTATTCACAGGAGTTTGAGCTTCAACGAGGACAATTTGTTACTGATTTAAACGGTGAAAAAGAGATAGATATTTATGACTTATTGTATCAATCTGTAATATTAGCTTTACCAAATAAAAAGGTTTGTGGTATAAATTGTAGTGAGGACATGTTTATGTCTGATGAAAACTATCATGTCCAAGATTCAAGAATGGATGTTTTTAAGAATATTCAGATTGAAAGAAAAGATTAAACACACTGGCAGAACAATATAATATAGAAAGGAAAAAGCCAATAAAACAATTTAGTATTTTGCCAAGGGAAAGATAAAATAAGTCAGTAATAGTAAATGCAAAATACGGTGGTATAATAAAATAATCTAGAAAGGAAATATAAAAAATGGCAGTACCTAAGAAAAGAACCGGGCATAGCGCTCAAGGAAAAAGAAGATCAAATTGGAAAGCAACAAAACCTACAACTACAAAATGTCCTAACTGTGGAGCAGTTGCATTAGCTCACACTGTATGTACAGCTTGTGGTCAATACAAAGGTAAAGTTGTTTCAAGAAAAGCTGAAGGTTTCGTAGAAGCAACAGAAGTAAAAGAAACAAAAAAAGCTCCTAAAAAATCAACAAAAAAAGCTGCAAAAGTTGAAGAAACAAAAGTAGAAGAAGTTGTTGAAGAAGTAAAGGCTGAAGAAGTTGTTGAAGTTACTGAAGAAGTTGCACCTGTAGAAGAAAAAACAGAAGAAACTTCTGCTGAATAACTTAGTTTATTTATTATTGCGGAAGGTTCTATGAGCTTTCCGCATAAATAAGTAAATTAGGAATATGGAATAAAAAGAGGTGAGGATGACTAGAATAGCAGTTGACGCAATGGGCGGAGATCACGCTCCATTCGAGATTATTGCAGGTGCTGTATGGGCTGCGGCTGAATATGGAGTTGCAATTGAGTTAGTTGGTAAAGAAGATAGAATTGAGAACTGTCTTGAGAAAATTCAAAGAGAAGGTTTTTTATCTGATTGCGGAAAGGCAGGACGTAAAAGACGTGTTCGTGTTGACGTAAAATCTCTGGATATTAAAATTACTCATGCTTCTGAAGTTATTGAAATGGGTGAAGCTCCGGGACAAGCTATTCGTAAAAAGAAAAACTCCTCTATTGTTTTAACCGTTAATTCGGTAGCAACAGGAAGTTCAGATGCTTTAGTCGCAGCAGGTTCAACAGGTGCGGCAATGGCATCAAGCTTGTTTGGTTTAGGTCGTATTCCCGGTGTTGACAGACCGGCAATTGCGGTAACACTTCCTACTATGAAAAAACCTATTGTTGTAATTGACGGTGGTGCAAACAGTAATTGTACTCCTCAAATGCTTAAACAATTTGCAGTTATGGGCATGACTTTTTCAAAGAATGTTTTAGGTATTGAAAACCCAAGAGTTGGTGTTCTAAATATCGGTGAAGAAGCAGGTAAAGGTAATGAGCTTGCTCAAGCTGCGTACAATTTGTTAGAAGAAGAAAAAGAAAAGTTCAACTTCATGGGTAATGTTGAAGGCAGAGAACTATTCTTAAATGTCTGTGACGTTGTAGTTTGTGACGGATTTGTAGGTAACGTGGTTCTTAAAGTTACTGAAGGTACTGCAACATTATTATTCAAGATGATTAAAAGTACATTTAAATCAGATTTCTTGGGTATGATTGTAGGCTTATTGGCAAAACCTTTCTTGAGAAGGATTTATGGCAGAATCAATTATGAAGAATTCGGCGGATGCTTACTTTTAGGTGTCAAGGGAATTACAGTAATTTCTCATGGTCGCAGTAAAGCATATGCGATTAAAAATGCGGTAAGAGTAGCTAAAAATGCTGTAGAGACCGGTGTTAACAAAACTATTTCAGAAATTATTGCATAATATATAGTATAAAAAGAGCCCTGTTTTAAGGGCTCTTTTTTTGTGCTTATAGTATTAAAATTGCATAATGTCTTTTTTCTGTGCCGTTTTCTTTACGGTATGAATAAAATAAATCATTATTGCAACTTGTACAATATGGGCAAACATCAATTTTATTAACTCCGATTTCTTCAAGTTGACGTTTATTAATTCCTTTTAAATCT
>JAFQNY010000147.1 GCA_017395765.1 bacterium | reverse complement strand
ATTTTTAAAAATATTAAAATTAAAAATTATAGTGTACTTTCAAATACTCACGTTAAACTTATGATTGATAAAAAAGTTCCGTTGAATATTATTACTAAATTACTAGGCTTTCAAAATCTTAATGAATTTAATGCTGTTTTTGGTTTTTTACTGCCTCAACAGTTAGATGATGATTTTGATATTTTTGAATAAAAATAAAGGCACTCCGTTTTAGCATTATCTACAAGATAAGAGGCTTGGAGTGCTCCAATAATTTTATTATATATTTTTCAAATTTTTTAAATTCCATAAAAACCCTTTTAATCTTCAATTGGACTAATATTATCCATTTCAATATTGTATCGTTTGCCATTTTTATCAACACAGGTTGCGAACGGAACGTCTCCGTCAGCGAACGTGTTATCCCAAGTGTAAATCAATAAACCAATTTCATTTGTTTTGTGATTTAAGATTTTAGTTCCAAATCCGAGTCTGCTTTGATTTTTTAATGTCATAATGTTTATCCTTTCGCTTTTAAATTGTATGAACATTAATCACTCTGAATAGTCTTTATTTCAACTATACAGAGTGTTTTTCGTATCATTTGGACACAATGTTATTTACTAATTTTTAATAGTTTACAAACACAATCTTCCGGTTTTTCGGGATCTATTAAGAACTCTGTCCAAAAACAAAAGCATTCACCTGTTGTTAGGTTTTCACAATAAGCTGTTTCGTGTTTTGCATCTTTGTCGATAGCAAGAACTTTATAGTCGTTATCGTTATTATTGCTTAAGCCTTCAATCTTTTTTAACTTATAGATGCCGTTTACTTCAACCATTTCATTACTCCAATATTTAATTTTATCTTTTTACAATAAATTTTCTATTACCCAACTTGCTAATTAATCCAATTGCATTGCATCAACGATATCAACACCTGAAAAAGTGCCTGCTACTTCCATTGTTTTTATAGTTACATCGTTTTCTAATTCAACAATACAATCTTCTTGGTTTAAGATTTCCTGTAATAGACTTTCTGCTAATTCTTCAGCTTCTTCCTGTGAGTTTGCTTTTACTTGAATTTGTCCGTCAATAAAAATTTGTGCGTTAAATTTTACTAAAAATGAGTTTGCCATAAATTTTATCCTTTCTTTTTTAATGTGTATGGACATTAATCACTCGCAATAGTCTTGTTTTCAACTAATTGCGAGTGATTTCGTATCATTCAGACACATTCAAGAACCAAGTTCAAAATCTCGTCTTGAGTTTACGACATAATCTGAAACCCAACTTGCAAGACCATTTAATCTAATTCGCCAAATTGCTAATTTGCTAATAGCAAACTTTGGTTTATCGGCAAACTCTAAAATAATGTCTCGTCTTCCGTCTTGAGTATAAATTTCGTATGCCTCTTTAAATTTATCTTCAAAGTTTCCTGTTCCAATATTTTCGTTGTTTAATTCTTTATTGATGATGGTTTTAAAATCTTCTAATTCATCGTTCAAACCATAAAAAACGAGTCCGTCATTTTCCATTTTAAGTAATTGATTAAATTGTATTTGTGCCATATTAAACGTCCTCCTCTAGTATTAAGTTCCAATATTCAATATCTGGATTATTCAGCTCATAGAGTCTCATTACTTCATCAAAACTTGAAACAACACATTCTCTGGTAACAGGTATATCCATATATGTTTCTTTAAATTCAACAACAAATCGTTTCATAAACCCTCCTATAAATATTTACAGAAGGTTGCTTTGAATTCTTCTGCCGTTTTAATGTGTGTTGTAATTGTTTGTTTTAATGCTTTTTCTGAATCAGCATTATAGTTTAATGTTTTTCTGATTCTTGATGATTTTTTACCTTCAAGTTCTTGCCAATCTAAATATCCGAGAACTTCTTCGATTTCATTTTTATGTTCAAGTAATTTATTAAATATTTCTTTGTCATTATTTATAAAAATCTCTGTTGCAACATAATTATTAACGGTGTTTATCGTTTGCATTATTTGAACACCACGTTTTTTCATTGGAATATATTGAAAATGCTGTGCTTTTGGATTTATTTGCATTTGGCTTTGAAGTTCATCACATACTTCAAAATATTTATCCCAATACTCTTTTTGTAAAAGTTTCGCAGGAGCATTTTGATTTACAACTCTTGTTGTTTTTTTAGGAACAGGTGGTTTTAATAAGCATTTAAATTCGATTTTATCTTCATTTAAAAAGGCTTTAAAAATAAATATTCCAAACCCTGATGTTGAATATTTATTTATCGCAGCCATTTGTTTTAAAATACTTTCTTTTTCATTAGCAACAATCCAAACAATATATGGTGGTTCAGGTAAATTGCAAACCAAATCGTCCGAGATAAGATTTCCGAATGTTTCATAGTTTTGAGTTAAATCAGTTATCGTCATAACGACTTTGCCTATTTTTATCGGATAATCATCAAGAATTGATGCGATAAAAGTGTTGTTTGATGAATTTTCCATCGCTTTTGAAAATTTTTCTCTGCTTTTAAAAACTTCAGCAGGTGTGATTGTTTCTGTCATAATGACCTCCTTTTTTTAAGTACAATCACATTAATCACTCGAATACACAGAATTTAAAGTCATTCTTTCTGTATTTCGTATCATTCAGACACAATTACCAATCTCTGCCATCAAGTCCACGATTCCTGCGTTCCGAGTTGGCACTATCAAAGTTTCTAGAGTGTTCTTGATAAATTTTAGTGTATTTTTCTCGAATCTTTTTATTATTAGTTCGTTCAGCTTTATCTCTTGCTTTATTACCCTCTCTATAACTGCGATTGTAATAAGAATTTAATT
>JAFQNY010000146.1 GCA_017395765.1 bacterium | reverse complement strand
TTAATCGTTTTGAACGGAGTCCTTGGCAAATTTTTTGTTTCTAACGAAACAACATTTATCAACTCGGAATTTATTCTTTAGGTGTATTTTAATGAGTGGTTTGGTCGGAAACAATTTTTATTTGTCACCCTGAACTTGATTCAGGGTCTATCCCAAATGGTGTTCTACGACTAGCATTGATAGATTCTGAGTTGTAGGGTGGGAAATGCTGTGAGCTTGGGGTGATAACATAATTTAAAATTCATTCCCACCAAAATTATTCAAAATCTAAATCTGAAATTTTGTTTTTATCCTCAAAATTACACCAATTTTCTTCATAAAAACCTAATTTTACAAACTTTTGATTGGTGGGAATGTATGTTTACATAAATAAAACTCACATTGAGAATACATTTCCCACCCTACTCACTAATATCGATTGCGAATATCACTATCAACATTTGACAATTTATCATTAATAGACATAACAAGATAAATCAAAAAGAAAACAAACACAAAACTTACAAGCCCAACCCAAAAAACACCAAGAGCAGCCCAAAGTCCTTGCGCACTAAACATTTTAAACGTCGATATTAATAACCCTATTAATGTAAAAATTGCGGTAATATCAACAATAAATCCTCCAAATTTAACAACAAAGTTTTTCATAATTTTCTCCTTATTATTTAATCTTTATGCAGGATAGATTTAAAGAAAAACAATTTCAATTAATAGACTAGGCAATTCATTTATTATGATTCAAATTATTATAGTTGGTAAGTGTGTAGGTCAGGCACTGCCTGACAATAAAATTAATGTCAAGCAATGCTTGACCTACTTTTAAAATTATCAACCCACTGTTCTTTCTTCTCAAACCGTGTTTTAAAATACACACTTGTTCAACAAATTTAGTCTTTCTTTACCTTACGGATTCTGATTTCGTTGTTTTCGATATAAAGTTCAACCTCGTCTAAGACAGGATTGATGTTAGCCATTTCTAATATTAATTTAGGCAAAATGACCCCATAACTATTACCTATTTGTCGTAAATTTTTCTTGATACTTGCCATATAGACCTCTGTTATAACATTTGTAATAACATAATAATAACATTATTTTTAAAAAACATGTTGCTATAAAATTATTCTTATGTTATAACAATGTGGTAATTAAATAGGAGTTTAACATGGATTTAGAAATTTTAGAGAACAAGCTCAATATAATATCAGCAAAAATTCAAATTATTGAAGCTCTTGTACGTGTAACGCTTGAAGCTGTGAGATATGGTGATAATCTTAAAGATGTTGATAAAGAGTGTTTATTAATAGTTTTAAATAATAGGGTAAAAGATTTAGATGTAAAAATGCGTAAAGCTATATCATATTTACTTCAATAATTCTGACAATTCGCCAAGCTGTGTAATTGAAAGCTTTTCACCTCTTATATTTTCATCAAGCCCCATTTTTTGAAGCGCAGAAACAATTTTTTCCCTATCAAATCCACCGCCTAAAAGACAGTTTTTCAAAGTTTTTCTGCGTTGAGAAAATGCAGCTTTAATCACTCTTCTAAAGAAAGTGTAATCGCTAAGTTTTAATAATGGTTCTTTTCTGACTTTTAAAGATATTAAAGCTGAATTAACTTTTGGTGCAGGATAAAAAGAACGTCGTCCGACTACTCTTATTATTGAACATTCCGCCCAAAATTGTGAAAGTATTGTCAAAAGCCCATATTGTTTAGCAGAGCTTTTTTCGGTTGCTACAACTCTTCTTGCGACTTCTTCTTACACCATTAAAATAATATCTTCTATAACAGCTCGATTTTTATTGGCTAAATCGTCTATTTCACCTAATAAATGGGCAATAATCGGAGAAGTTATATAATAAGGAATATTTGCAACCACTTTGATTTTTTCGCCACCGGAAAGTTCTGAAATATCAGTTTTCAAAATGTCATTATGAATAAGTTCAAGATTGTCGCATTCAAGTTTTTTAAGTTCTTTTATCGCTTCTTCGTCCAATTCAACAGCTATAACTTTTTTAGCATATTTAACCAGTTGCTCTGTTACAAATCCAACTCCCGGTCCGATTTCAAGCACAATATCGTCTTTTGAGATTTGTGCATAATCAAGTATATCCTCGATAACTTCGGGATTTACCAGAAAATTTTGTCCTAATCTTTTTTTTGTTCTGAAGAACTTTGCTCGTTGTAAATAGTCCATCATGGTATTCATAATAATACAAATAGGGAAATGTTTAAAGTTTTTGTTTTGAATAAAGTGACTATTGTAAAAAGACATTAAGACTTTAAGTCGTTAAGGTATTAAGTTCTTTTAGTTCGCTAACGCTCACAAATTTTATATTTTTAATGAACTTAACATCTTAATGCCTTAACGTCATAACGCCTTTTTTGAATTATAATTAAACAACAAGGAGTACGTAATGTTAAAAACAGAAGAACGCTTAGAGTACAATCAATTATTAGATGAATTTCTTTTGGGGTGTAAATCTTCTCAAAAAATCGGTATGGAATATGAAAGAATTCCTGTTTCAAAATACGGTAAACATGTGATTCCTTATGAAGGCGATTTCGGGATGTGCGAATTATTAAAAGAATTTGCAAAACTTGAGGATTGGGATTATATAAAAGACGGTGATTCTATAATCGGTTTGAAAAAGATGCACGATACTATTACCTTAGAACCGGGGTGTCAATTTGAGTTAAGTATTGAACCTCAGGAATATATTCGTGATTTGAAAAGCAGAATTGAAAAAATTAACGGCTCTTTGAAATATTTATTAGATGAGTTTGAAATAGAACTTTTAAATTTAGGTGTTTCTCCAAGAACAACTTATAAAAATATAAAACTTTTACCAAAACGAAGATATCATGTAATGGCAAATTATTTGTGGGGTATTTTATCTGATGTAATGATGAGAGAAACTGCGGGAATTCAGGTAGGCATAGATTTTTCTTCTGAATATGATGCGATGAAAAAATTTAGATTAGCAAATATGATAATGCCTTTTGCAACTGCGATGTTTGCGAATTCAAGAATTCGAGGTGGTGTTGATACTGGATATAAATCTTTTAGGGCTCTTGCGTGGTTGAATACAGATAACGAAAGATGCGGTTTTGCAACGGATTTTGATAAAAATATGTGTTTTAAAGATTATGTTTCAAGGCTTTTGGACATGCCGATGATATTTATTAATCGTAACAGCGAATGTTTATGCATGAATGGTCGTGTGACCTTTAAACAGTTTATGGAAAAAGGGTTTGAGGGTTTTTATCCGAATATTGACGATTGGAAACTTCACTCAAATCTATATTTTCCTGAAGTTCGTTTAAGAAATTTTATAGAAATAAGAAATCATGATTGTGTCGGAGAAGGGTTGGAATATTCCGTACCTGCATTGTACAAAGGTATTATGTATTCAAAATCTGCTCTGGAAGAGGTCGAAGATATCTTGAATAAATTTTCTTCCAATGAGATTAAAGAACTAAGGTATAAAGTTGCACGCTCTGCAGTTAACGCTAAGATTAACGGAAAATCAATTATTTCAATATGTAAGGAGCTTGTTGAGATTTCTTATTACACTCTTAAAAGTGAAGGTGAAGGCGAAGAAAAATTCTTAGAACCGTTGATTAAAATGCTTAAAAAAGGTAAATGTCCGTCTGATTTATAACTGTGACCAATGGATGACGTGACCAGGTGAACAAGGGGTGAAGGATTAAGAAAATTCCTTGATAGCTTAATCTCTGAGTTCTTTATCACTTCTCTTGTTTTCTCTTTGGAAATATAGTATAATACACCTAAGAAAAAGAGGCTATATAAGCTAGTAATTTTAACATAATCTAGTCCGCCTAATAAAAAAAGAGGCTACATAAGCTAGTAATTTTAATATAATCTAGTTCGCCTAATAAAAAAAGAGGAGAGAAGATAAATGCAGACTTTAAACAAGAATGAGGGTTTGATTACCCAAATTATTGGTCCGGTTATTGACGTTGAGTTTCAACAAGGAGAATTACCTGAAATTTATAACGCATTGAATATAACTATGGATGACGGCACCGTTGTTGTGGCTGAAGTTCAACAAATGTTGGGTTCAAATAGAGTCAGAACGGTAGCTATGTCATCTACAGACGGTTTAAAAAGAGGGATGAAAGTGGTTAATACCGGTGAACCTATTAAAATTCCTGTAGGTAAACCGATTTTGGGCAGAATCCTTAACGTAATCGGAGAGCCTGTAGATGAAATGGGGGATATAGTTACAGAAAACTATTTACCAATCCATAGAGAATCTCCAAAATTAGTTGATCAAAATACTGAAATCGAAATTTTAGAAACAGGTATTAAAGCAATCGACTTAATCCAACCATACCAAAAAGGTGGTAAGATTGGTCTTTTCGGCGGTGCCGGTGTTGGTAAAACAGTTCTTATTATGGAACTTATTCACAATATTGCATCAGAGCACTCCGGTGTATCAGTATTCGGTGGTGTAGGTGAAAGAACTCGTGAAGGTAACGACTTGTGGAACGAAATGAAAGAATCAGGCGTTATTGACAAAGTTGCTCTTATTTACGGT
>JAFQNY010000145.1 GCA_017395765.1 bacterium | reverse complement strand
CTATTCCTAAATCTTTTAAATAAGCACAGTCATCACCTATAAATTTATTTTCTGTAAATTCTTTAATTATATTTATTAGTTTAATTTCTTTCATAATATTAAGTTTAACAATAAATAAACAAAAAAAATAGTCTAAATAAATACGTAGTTTACTCTTAATTATATTTTTGTTATCATTAGAAGATATTTTAAGGATGGAGCTATGAACACTGCCGAATATTTGGTTAAAAAATTGGAAGAATTGGGAATAATTGAATTTTTCGGAGTTCCCGGTGATTATAATTTTAATATTATAAGAGCAATAGATAATAATTCTAGTACAAAGTGGATTGGATGTACTAATGAGTTGAATGCTGCATATGCAGCTGATGGGTATGCAAGACAACGAGGTTATGGTGCTGTTGTAACTACATTTGGTGTAGGGGAATTAAGTGCGATAAACGGTATTGCCGGTTCTTATGCTGAAAATGTGCCCGTTATTCATATCGTTGGTGTTCCGACTACTAATTCTATTGCCAGTAAAAAGTTGTTACATCACAATTTGTTTAATTTAGATAGTTTTGCATATGTAAATGCTTATGAACATGTTACGGAAACTACAGCTTTTTTGAATAGGGATAATTCTAAACTTGAAATAGACAGAGTATTAAAAATATTCATTAAATATAAAAAGCCTGTATATATAGCTATTCCGGTTGATATTGCTCAAATGGAAATATCTTCCAGAGAAGTTGATTATTCTTGGTCTAGTGATGAAGAAGTTTTAAACAGAGCTGTTAAAAATATATTGGAAAAAATCAATAATTCATCTAAGCCGGTTATTCTTGCCGATGTATTGACTAAAAGGTATGATAGCAAAATCGAACTTAATGAATTTATTGCAAAATCAGGAATTCCTGCTACAAATTTTTTGATGGGTATCGGATTAATTGATAAAGAATTTTCTAATTATTTGGGAACTTATTTTTCAAAATATAAAAACCCTGTTGCCCAAAAGTTTTTAGAGTCAACAGACTGTTTGATTGCTGTCGGAACTGTTTATACAGAACTTAATTCTTTTGGATTTGATTTACCATATAAAATAAATTCACATATAGCTATCTATGGAACATATACTTATGTTGACGGTGTAAAATATGACAATATAAAAATGTCTGATGTATTGGAAAATTTAGCTGAAAATATTGAGCATAAGGTGTTTTTATCAGAAAAAAATAATTATTGCTATGAAAATACTCCTGCTACTACAAATAAATTAACTTCTGAATATATATATTCACGGATTCAAGAGTTTTTTAAAGACAATGATATCTTTTATTCTGATATTGGCGTTATAACTCAAGGTGTCGCTACAATTGATTATCCGTCAAAGTTTGATTTTAATCTTCAAGCCTTATGGGCTTCTATAGGCTGGGCTACACCTGCAGCTTTTGGGGCGGCATTGGCTTGTCCTAAAAATAGAGTTATATTGTTAACAGGTGATGGCGCTCATCAAGTTTCTGCAATGGAACTTGGGAATATGCTACGTTATGGATTAAAACCTATTATTATTGTTTTAAACAATAACGGTTATTCTTTAGAACGAGTTTTGTCGAATGATGATAATGATAACTTCAATGATATTGTGAAAGTTAATTATTCTAAGTTCGCACGTGTGTTTGAAGGTGATGTATGGGCAATTAAAGTTGAAACAGAAGATGATTTTGATAAAGCTTTAAAAGTATCGCAAATAATGAATAAATTATGCTATATTGAGGTTGTAACATCTGAATTAGATATTCCTGAGTTAACAACAAGTTTAATTAAAAATTTAAACATTGCTTCAAAAGCGGATGTAAAGCAAGAAAATACCGTTGTGATGAAAATTCGTGAAGAGTCTGTTAAAATAAAGAATAATAATAATTTAAGTTTTAATACCAAAATTCATGAAAGTCTTCGAAAGGATTAATTATGGGTAAGTTATTTGTAATATCCGGATCCTCCGGTGTTGGTAAAGGTACTGTTTTAAAACAATTCTTAAATAGAAACCCTCAGTTTAAATTGTCAGTATCTTGTACTACAAGAAATCCTCGAGAAGGTGAAGTTGATGGTGTTAATTATTTTTTTCTGACGAAAGAAGATTTTTTAAAGTGTATTGAAAATAATGAATTTCTTGAATGGGCTGAATTTTCAGGTAATATGTACGGTACAAAAGGTGAGTATGTTAAAACTAAGCTTTCAGAGGGGAAAAATTTGATTTTAGAATTAGATACCGTAGGAGCTTTAAATGTTAAATCAATTATACCGGAATCTGTTTTGATTTTTATTTCTCCACCATCTTTTGAAGAATTGGAAGCTCGTCTTAGAGGAAGACATACTGAAACGGAAGAAGCTATCCAAAAAAGGCTTGAATCAACAAAGTACGAATTAGAAAATGCTAAAAAGTTTGATTATCAAGTAGTCAATGATGATGTTGAAAGAGCGGTTTCAGAGTTAGAACAAATTATGTGTAATTAGTTTAATAAAAAAATAACCTCCTAATGGAGGTTATTTTTTTGTGTAAATTATTTAAATTACTTTAAAGCAACTGTCATATCAGCTTCGATACAAATTTTACCGTCAACTGAACCAACACCATGGCATTTACAGATAGGACCTTTTGCTTTAACTAATTCAACATGCATTTCAAATCTATCCCCTGGTCTGACAATATTTTTGAATCTTACATTATCAACACCCGCATAAAGAGTTAATTTACCTTGATATTCCGGCATACACATAACTATTGGAGCTGAACACTGTGCAAGAGCTTCTAGTTGTAATACTCCAGGCATAATAGGGTTTCCAGGGAAATGTCCTTGGAAGAATTCTTCGTTCATTGTCATGTTTTTGTAGCCTTTTGCGTATTTACCGGCAACGCATTCTGTGATTCTATCTACAAGTAAAAATGGATATCTGTGTGGAATCATTTCCATAATTTGCATTGTATCAAAGCTTAAAATTTCTTCTGTCATTTTTCTCTCCTTTTCTTATATTTTGACTAGTTTATTTTTTAGTTGTTGAGCAACTTTACAGTGGACAGCATGTCCTGCTTCTTTTACAAGGATTTGCGCACGCATGTTTAAAGGTGAAACTCCCGTTAAATACAAATCTCCGAATAAATCCAAGATCTTATGTTTAATCGGTTCATGCGTAGAACGTAGTTCTGTTGTATAACCGATATCTTTTAATCCAACCGTATTGTCGATTGTAACTCCTTTTGCGAATCCAAGCATTTGGTATTTTTTTAAATCTTTATAGAATCCGAATGTTCGAGCTTCTATTATTTCATTAATGTTTTTAGAATCAAAACTGACCCATCTTCTTGTCAAATCTGGATGATCATAATTAACGGCATAATTAATTGTTAATTCTTTGTCCGGTAAAATTACAAGGCTGGTTTTTCCGTTTAAATAGTACACAGGTTCTTTAATGGTATAGATATCTCTGTTATCACCATCTATTCCGGCATTTTTAAATAAATCCACCCAAACTTTTGCACTCCCGTCAAATATAGGAAATTCAGTTTCAGATAAATAAACATCAATCGAATCAATTTTGCAAAATGCGCAAGCTGCCATAAAATGTTCGCATAACATTGCTTTGTATTTGTAATCACCTAAAAGTGTACGGTGTTCTTTACTGCATAATGTTACGCAATGATCTGTTGAAAATAAGTTATCAATATTAGCATTAAAGCTAGATGTTGCACCTTTTGAAAAAATTCTAATGCTACCGCTATATGAAGGTTTTATTACAACTTCACATAGTTTGTTTTTCATTAAAGAATTTCCTGAAGTTTTGATTTCTGATTTAATTGTAACCATTATTCTTCACTATGTCCTTCTTCAAAAGTTTTTAGTAAAGGTTCGTATTTTTTGAATTTAGCAACAAGTTCTGACGCATCTTTCATAACTTTAAGTTGCTTAATAAATTCTTTTCTTGGCATAGCAGGTGAACCGATAACAATTGATTTTTCAGGGAAACTTTTTGAAACTCCTGCTTGAGCTGCAATAATGGAATCGTTTCCTATTTTTAAGTGATCAGCTAATCCTGCTTGACCTGCAATAACTACTCTGTCTCCAATTACGCAGCTTCCTGCAATACCGACTTGAGAAACAATCATACAACCTTTACCGACTCTACAATTGTGTCCAATCATGACTAAATCGTCAATTTTTGTATTATCTCCGATTATTGTATCTTCTATTGTACCTCTGTCGATTGCCGTGTTTGCTCCGATTTCTACATTGTTACCTATAATTACAGAACCAATTGAAGGGATTTTAAAGATAACTTGATTAACATCATTTTCTTTAATTTCGCCGTCTTTTTTTGCTTGTTCAATATTGTTTGGATTTTCAGTAACAAAGCTGAATCCGTCTGCACCTAATGAAACCCCGTGGTGTAAGATAACATCATTACCGACTTTAACCCTGTCTCCGATATTAACTCCTGCATGGAAGAAGCATTTTGTACCGATTTTTGCGCCGTTACCAATATAACAATTTGCAAGGATTTTAGTTCCTTCTCCGATTTCTGCATTTTCTGCGACGACAACATTTGGACCAAGAGAAACATTTTCTGCAATCTTTGCAGTAGGATGAACTACTGCCGTAGGATGTATTCCTGAGTTAACATGAGGTTCCTCGTAGAACATTGTTATTAGTTTCATCATTGCAAGTCTGGGACGCTCAACTTCGATTGTTGTAAAACCATCAATGTTAACCCCAAGAGGTACAAGAGCTGCTTGAGCTTTTGTTGTTGATAAATTAGCGATTTCATCTTCACCTAAAGCTAAAGCTAGAGTTGTTTCATCGGCTAATGCCGGAGGTGCAATTTTAGTTATTGCAACATCTTTTTCTTTTGATAATAAACCGCCTGTCACTTGTGCAATTTGTTCTAATGTAAATGTTCTCATAATTCACTCCTTATATACACTATTTTTCATTAATTTTGTTAATAACATTTGTTGTAGATTTGCCCTGAACAAATTCTATAAACTCTACTTTAATATTATTTTTAAGAACAATATCCCTCTCCGGTAATGTTTCCAGAGTATAATCAGCTCCTTTAGTATAAACATCCGGCTTAATATTTTCCAGTAATTTTGCCGGTGAGTTCTCCTCAAATAATACCACATAATCAACACAACTCAAAGCATTTAATATTTCAGCTCTGTCTTTTTCGTTGTTAATAGGTCGGGATTCTCCTTTTATTGCTTTTACAGATTTATCTGAATTTAGCATTACTATAAGATTATCGGCAAAGGATTTGGTTTTTTCTAAGTATCTGACATGGCCGACGTGTAATATATCAAAGCAACCATTTGTTACAACAAAGGTTTTACCTTTAGCTTGCCCTTCTTTTACTATATTTATAATTTCATTTTGTGTAACTAATCTACCCATTGTATAATCCCATTTCTATAACTTTTTTACAAATCCTTACAGTGTTTAATGCTGCTCCGATTCTTAAGTTGTCGGCAACGCACCATAGAGATATGCCATTGTTGAATGCTAAATTCTTGCGAATTCTGCCGACAAAAACCGGATCAAAACCGCTGGCATCCCGTGTGGTTGGGTATTCAAAGTTGTCAATATTATCAATAACTTTAACGCCGTAAGCATTCTTTAATATTTCACGGATTTCTTCAGGAGAAACTTTTTCTTTAAATTCAATATCAACAGCTTCTGAGTGTCCGTTAAAAACAGGAACTCTTGCTGCTGTACATGAAATTGGAGTATCTTCGGCTAAATGTAAGATTTTCTTTGTTTCATTAACTACTTTCATCTCTTCTTTTGTATATCCGTTTTCGCAAAATACATCAATTTGCGGTATTACGTTAAATGATATCGGTTTTTTAAAACATTTATTTTCAAACGGTTTTCCTTCTAAATTGGCAATAGTATCTTCTTTCAGTTCATTAATAGCTGCTAATCCTGCTCCTGAAACTGCTTGGTATGTTGAAACGATAAGTCTTTTAATTCCAAATTTTTTATTTAAAGGTTCAAGGACTAACATTAATTGTGATGTTGAGCAGTTAGGGT
>JAFQNY010000144.1 GCA_017395765.1 bacterium | reverse complement strand
TTCTTTATCTTCTTTAATTAAAGTTGTTAGTTTTCTATAAAAGTCAAAACATCCTATTACATTTTTTTCTGCAAGACCTTTCTTGGGAATAAAATCATTATTTAATTCTTCCGCAAAATGTTTGCATTCTGAAAACTTGTAAATAAAATATTTTTCAGGGTATTTGAGCCATAAATAAATACTCATAACGTTTTCTTGTTGATAGTGGCTTGTCCAATCACCGTTTTCATCTTTAATTTTATCAGCAGAGTGTTTGAAGTCTTTTAAACGTTGTTCTAAGTCTTGAGTTTCATCAAATAAATTTTTAAACATCGCTCTAACTTCTTCAGGTACTATTTGAGCAAATTCTAATATCATTAAACGTGGGAAAAAATTGGCAGAATTTAATAAATTGGTGTTAGGTAGAGCCTTTTCAAGCATTCCTCGAAAATCTTCAGCATCTACATTCCAATTATCTTGGAATTGCTTAATAAGTTCCCATTTATACTTTTCATCATTCCAACGTGTTGGAAAATCTTTTTTATATTCTGATAATATTGCTGAAAATTTAGTCTTATCCATTTTACCCCCTGCATGATTGAACACTTTATTTCTTAATTCTATTACAAAAATTTACTCGGTTCTATTTGTTAAATTCATTTAATGTCACATGAATAAACCTGCAATAAACAGAAATATTATAACTGTCCAAACTATATTTAAAAACCACATGAATTTGCCTCCGAAATTTCATGCTTATTATATTTTATATATGTGTCAAATTCGGACATACTGTTTCAAATTCTTTTCATTGCACTTATAACTTGCCCAACAACTGCAAATTGTTTTGTTTTATCTATTTCAAACGGCTCATATTCTTTATTAAATGAAATCGCTATTATGCCGTCAGTCGTTTTCTTTAATTGTTTACAAAATAATTCCGAATCATAAACAAAGGCATAAACTTTGCCACTATTTATATATGTTTTAGATTCATCAACGATTAACGCATCCCCGGATTCAATCCTATCTGCCATACTGTTTCCTTGTGCAAATACAACGGAAACGGTTTTAGGATTCCCACCAAAATTTCTTATAAAATTAATATCGAGTCCGATCGTATCAGAAACAAAATCTGCATTGGCATTAGTTCCTGTGCCGCAACTTAATTCAACATTACTTCTTACAGGAACTTGAACGATTGAGTCATTAACAACTGCAAAACTGATAAACTTTGTTGATATTCCTCTTTCTTCAAGTTGCTCTTTTAAATGTGTACGTTCTTTTCTGTTTAGTTTACTGTCTCTGTTTAATCTTTGGCATATATTTTGTCTTGTTGCACCGATAAGAACTGCAAACTCTGTTTTTGTCATTTGAGGATTTAACTTTAGTAATTCCTCATAACAATATTTTAGTGAAATGGTTGTGTTATTTGAATTTGAGTACTTTGGCATAATCTTCCTCTTGACATTAAAAAATAAATTTGTAAACTATTATTATAAAATAGTTTACAACAATATAAAAATTTTTGCAAACTATTCAACTATCTCAAGAAAGGAAATATATGTTTGATGCCCATGGACAAAAAGTTGATGCTCTTTATCAACTCATACAAATGAAAAACTGTGAGCGGATAGTTAAATTTAAAACTGCAAACATTGACTCTGCTCTTGGTTATCTTCAATGGCACATCCGAAGATATAAACGAGGACTTTTATTAGAAGTTTCTTTATTGAAAAAGATTTACGACTGGCGAACAAAATCGGTGAGATATTCTTATGAGTAAATACATTGCTCTCATAGACTGCGACAGTTTCTTTTGTAGTTGTGAGAGAAAGTTAAATCCTGAATTAAACTGCAAACCTCTCTGCGTTGTATCAAGTGAGAGAGGGTGTGTTATTGCTCGTTCCAAAGAGGCAAAGGCAATGGGAATAAAAATGGGTGATCCTTTATTCAAAGCCGTTGAAGAACATCCGAATTGTATTTATATGGTCGCTAATCACCACAATTATTTATCTATATCAAAACAAATAATGTATATTCTAAAAGATTTAAGTCCGAATGTGGAGATTTATTCTATTGACGAGGCTTTCGTTGATGTGACGGGACTCGTCAAAGTCTATAATAAAAATTACTATACTATGGCAAAATACATTCAGGATAGAATTTGGAATGAAGTTGGTATGCCGGTTAGTATTGGAATAAGCCGTTCAAAAACCCTTGCAAAACTTGCATCAGATAGAGCTAAAACAACAAAAGACAGAATTATTTTATTAGGTAAATCAAAATCTAAAAAATACCTGCAAGATGTAGATGCATCAGAGGTGTGGGGAATTGGTGGAAGATTAACTTTAAGACTTCAAAGGTTCGGAATAAGAACTGCAAGCGAATTCGTAAGCAAAGATGACGAGTGGATGAAGAGGAACTTTGGCAAGAACGGATTAACCACTAAATATGAATTATTAGGTCATTCCGTAATCCCGATTGTAAATGATCCACCACCTCCAAAATCTATCTGCGACACACAGTCATTTCCTGAATTTACATCAGACTTTGATTATATTAAGAATGAACTGCAAGTTCATATTCACTCTGCATGTCGGAGACTTCGTCAGGCAAAGTGCAAATGTAATACGATTGGGGTTATTGTAAAAACAAAAGATTTCAAATGTGGTTTTTTGGAAGCTAAACTTGAAAACCCGACTGACTTTGAATTGAATATCTCTAAAACAGCCTTTGAACTTTTAGAAATGATGTATTCGCCTAATATTTTATATAGGAGCGTTGGCATTTTATTAGAGGAGTTCAAAACGTGTTCAAACGAGCAATTAAATATGTTCGAGGATCAGGTTAAGAAAGAAAAAAGTGAACGACTTGGTAAGGCTATCGATAGAATTGAAGAGAGGTTTGGTCGTAATAAAATAAAGGTTGGATTTACCAATAAAGACGTTCCAAATAAACAGGGATTTATGACTTCACCAACACTTATTTATTAGTATCCTGCAACTTTTTACGATACATTCTAAAAATATAATTCTCTGAAAGACCACATAATTTTGATAATTTTACACGACTTTGTTTTGAGCCGTCATATACATCTTGAATATATGCAATTTTAGCTGACAAAGTTGCGTTTTGAGGAACTGAAATATTAACCCCCTGCAATTCACACATAATTTTAATTGTTGCTTCTAATCCAATTATTGAGGCAAGAATTTTCATATCTTCATTGGGAAGATTATCTATATTGATGTATTTAGTCCATGGGTATTCCAAAAAACTCTCCTTAAGTCCGGTGTGGTCTCGTCAGTTAACGCATTACGTTAAGACGGTCAGCTTGCAACGTTAGCCGACCGTTTCGACCTTTTTATGCACATTCAGGCATCATTGAAGATTTAATATCTTCCATCGCAAATAAAACTTTATCTAATATACCTTTTTGAGCATTTAATAATTTGCAAGTTTCTTCTGCATCATAAGTTGCCTTACTGTATTTGTCGTTATGATGAGATCTTGCGAATGCTTTATCTGCTTCGTCAATTTCGTCACATAAGTCGTTGATTTGGCTTTTTACAACACCCATCATTATATCGATAGGGTTCATTTCTTCTTCAGGTTGTTTCATTTCACCTGCAAGATTTGCCTTCATCATTTCAGGCATTTGGGTTTCCATACACATTTCCATTTCGTTTTCCATCATTTCTGATTTTTCCATTGTTGTGTTCATAGTTTTACTCCTTTTCTTTTTTATCTACTACTTAAAAGCCTTTTAAATGGCTTTTAAACACATCTGTAATTTAATCTTTTCTAAAACAGCAATAATCTGAGATGCTCTTGCTTTGGTTAAAAAGCGCAAGTCATCAACGTGGAATTGCTTTTTTATAAACTGGCGCAGAGTTGTTGATTTATCTTCAGCCTTTGAAATGCACGCCCATACAACTTCCAATTTACGGAGCTGTGATGGTGTTGCCATCTTCTCGTCTCTGCCTGCAAATTCGTCATATTTTTTATAGTTATTTTTTTGAATATACTTTGCATCATTCTGTAAAATATCAATAAAAATCTCTGCTTCTGCTTGTGTAAGGTCTTTTGAACTGCAAACATCAAAACTTAAAAGCATTTGACGATAAGTGTCATCATCGAGTCCTAATACGTTTTTAAGGGTATGAATTTTTTTAATCTGATAAGTTGTACTCATAATAACCCTGCCTTTGAAGTTCTCTGCCACGTGCAATACCCAATTGAACCCCGATAATAAAAATCAAAAGTCCAATTAAAAAGATATATAGTGCTTTTTCAAATTTTGAGTATTCGTTCACGTTTCGATCCTTACATTATTATTTGGCTTATGCTTGCCTGAACCACATCTTCGTTCACTTCCATATTGTTTAATTCGGCAATACGAATGGCTCTGACTAAAAGTTTAGTCAGAACTCTCGTATTACCTGCGCAATAAGAAGAGAGAGCGGAATATACGCTATCTTGATTTGGAAGGAGTTTAGAGATTATTTTGACTTTATCTTCATCTGTTAAAGGATTAAGCTCTGTTTTTATTCCAACTCTTGAATAAAGTTGTGCGTATTCTTTTTTATCGCCCTTGAGGTTCTTCATAAGCCTTGGCATACCGACCAACAAAATGCCAACTTCAGCTTTGTCATAAATCCTGCGCAAAAGTTCTAATGAGGTATATGGCAAATGTTCAGCCTCATCAACTATAATTAATCTGCCGGAGGATTTTAATTTGTCAATAATGTCTAACATCATTGAATGGACTGTTCCATGCCCGTCAAATCCGAGTTTTTTATGAATTTCAGAGAATAATACTTTCGGTCTGTAACCTAAATCAGCCTCAATAAGTACAACTCCTGCGTTTTCGTATTTATATCTTTTAACTGCAAAAGTCTTTCCAATGCCGGCCTCACCATAGCAAACGCCAATTTCATTTTCAACGTGGCAGGTTTTTGCTATATCAAAAACATCATCTGCGACAGTTGTTTTTACGAAATCAAGTGAGACTCTGCCTTCACGAAGTTCTTCTATTTCTAAAAAACGAGCAACTGCATCATTTATCTTTTTAATATTACCTTCGTATTTATTATTCATCCAAAGGTGAAGAGTTGCGGTTGAGACATCTACAGCCTTTGCTACAGATGAAATCGTGCGTTTTTGAGTTTTAATAAAATCTTTTAATCTGTTTTGTAAATCCATAATGCCCCCTTACATTGCACACCTTTCCAATGCACGTCTTTTTTGGCTCTCTGTAAGATAGAGAGTCTTTTTCGGTTTTGCTTGTGCCACATATTTAAACTGCAAGTTTTTATCAGATTTCTTTTCCTGATTTACAATCTGATCCATTTTTGTATTAGTAATCTGCGACACAGTTGGTGTGCTAATAAATTCTGTTTGTTCTAATCCGTTCTTCAAATTAGCGACTATTTCCTCGTTTGACGGATTATATTTGCATTTAATATAAGATTTAAGAATTTTCTTTTCTTTATTCTTACGCTCAATAGCCTTTTTGTATTGTGCTTTTTCAATATTTGTTTGAGCCAAGAATGAAACTGCGTGATAAACATTACCTTTACCGAGATATTCTTCTGTTTGAGCATCAAATACCCAAGCCTCTTGGTATGCGTTTATATCTCTTCTAATAAATACTTTGCGACCTTTTTCACAAATCATCCACTCGCCCCAATAAGTTAATTCAAGTTGGGAATCGTAAATACCGTTTCTGCCGATCGTCATAGTTTTAGATGTACGCATACAGAACAGTTTTAAAGCATCCTTACTAATTACTTTTTTATTCGTAAATTCTTGCGCCCACAGTTCGTCAGGACATTTACCCTGCAAGACTTTGCCTCTTGATGGTTTTTTATTTAAGAAGTTTTCAATAAAATCGTCAAATAAAACTTTGAAATCCTCAAACTGCATAATTTTATCAGCTTTTATTTCATCTTTTAATTTTTCAGGTCGTTCAGTAATCTTTCCACCCCTATACCCGACAAAACCCTTTGAAAGGAACGACTTAACTTTTAAGAAGTCCCTTTCGACAGGCTTTGTTTGGGCATTATAAGGGAGGGCAAAATGTACATTTATACCTATATTTTTTAGGAGTGAGTTCTCTTTCATACTGTTATGTTCAACTTTTATTGAACTTGTCCTTCCACCTGCAAAATCTTTACAACGATAGTCTTTACCGTTATCAAGATAAATATCATCAGGAAGTCCGAAGTGTTGGACTCCATAATAAAAAGCCTGAAATATATGGTCGGAGTTTGGAGCTTCTGCGTGTAAAAACCATCCGAGCCATTTTGAAGTTTTAACATCTCTGAATACAGTTACCCAAGGGAAGCAAACCGAACCATTAAAACTAACTGCAACATCTATCTGTGCGTGATCTGAAACCCAACAACTGCCAGCTCTTAAATTTGAATAATCTCTTGGAATATATGATGCATATTTTTTATTCCAAGCCGCATTTCCAAATCGAGCCATATAAATTGCTTGTTCGGGAATTCTTGATTTTAATAATCTTTCAAATGTTTTATATGAAGGGAATTTTAGAATATCAACGTTGTCTTTATCTTTTGCATATCCTAAAGTTGCTTGCCAACAGAAAAATGCTGATGGCGCACCTTCTCTTAAATATAAACTTTTATAATATTCATAATAATCTTCAGGAATAATACTTTGTTTTTTATACCCCTGTCCTTTTTGAGATAATAAACCTGCAACACCTGACTCTTCGTATTTTTGTTTCGCATAATATAGTGAAGTGTAACAAACTTTTTTATCAGGATGCGCTGAATTCCAACTTTTTAGAAATTCAACCGTTTCATTGTACGACATTCCACCAGTTAATGTTATGAGTTGGAGGTATTTATCTGCTTGTTTTCTCTGCCATTCCTGTGCATTATCATAAACTTCAGAATTTAACTGCAAACAATTATTTTGTTTATTAATAAAATTATTATATTTTTTCAAATAGGCAGACGGGAGGGATGAAATCGCAATTTCATAATTCTTATACTTCCCTGATTTTTTAAACCGGCAAACATATTTTTCTGATGCGCAGCCCCGTCTTAATGTTTCTGTCTTGAACCCCAAAGCATCAGCCAAAATCTTTATATCTACCCATTCAGAATTATTCATTGAACTCCTAATTGCAATAGACTTCTCTTAACCTTTGAATAATCCATTCGTTAAACTGAGGATTATTCTGTTCTCCTGCAATTAGTTTGCTCACTTGCCCTTGGGATAGATGCAAATCTCTGGCTATTGATGCCTGTTTGATATCCAATGACATTATAATGTACTTTGTTAAAATAGTTTTTTGTGACACCATTTGATTCAATTTTGCAATTCCTCAACTTGGCACTATTTAACATTTTGATAATACCAATTTTTTTTACTGCACCGATATTCCCCAGCTGTCTAATTGAAAAACTTCCACTTTGGTAATCTTTTCAACTTCGAGTTTTTCTTAACTGCTCGGATAAGTCTATTATATAAAATGCAAACAGCTTGAAAAGCACACTATAAAAGCGTTATGAATAATTATTCCATAATTAAAATTTATTTTTTAATTTATAATCAAACTGCAAGATTTTTTATATAGAATAATCTTTCCAAAACAAAACTTAACAATAAGTTTATGATATTATCTGTTATTATGAAACCAATTAATAAATTAAATAGAAATATTGCAAAATATGATATATA
>JAFQNY010000143.1 GCA_017395765.1 bacterium | reverse complement strand
GGGCGAACATAACGCCACCGCCCTTGTGACGAAGCGTAAGCGGAGGAACGAAACAATCTTTGATTGCACAGGCGGTATTAAGTAATAATAACTAAAACAAATGGAAGGATTTTAAATCCGCTAATACCATGAAAGGAAAGAAATAAAATGTCTAAAATAACTAAAAAACAAAAGAAACTTCAAGAACTTCTTGCAGATTTCCAACAACCTGCAAGCGGTCGTGAAGCATTAGTAAAATTACAAGAAATCTCTAAAGAAGTTGCTAAATTCAACGAAACAGTTGAATGCCACATGAGATTAGGTATCGAAGTTAAACACGCAGATCAACAAATCAGATCAACTGTTGTTCTTCCTGCAGGTTTAGGTAAAGAAGTTCGTGTTTGTGTTATCGCGAAAGGACCAAAAGTAAACGAAGCAAAAGACGCAGGTGCTGATTTCTACGGAACAGAAGATATCATTGATAAAATTGCCGGTGGTTGGTTTGAATTTGATACTTTAATCGCAACACCTGATTGTATGGGTATGTTGGGTAAACTTGGTAAAGTTTTAGGTCCTAAAGGTTTAATGCCAAACCCTAAAACAGGAACAGTTACTCTTGACGTGGCTAAGGCTGTTAAAGATGCTAAAGCTGGTAAAGTTGAATTCAGAGCTGACAAACAAGGTATGATTCACTGTCCTATCGGTAAAGTTCAGTTCAGCAATGAAGATTTAGTTAAAAACTACGGAACTTTGGTTGATGCAGTATTAAGAGCAAAACCTTCTGCTGCAAAAGGTACTTATGTTAAGTCTATTTACTTAACAACAACAATGGGACCAAGTATTAAAATTGATTCCAAAAACCTTCAAGCCGAAGTTAAAGAAATTGTTGGTTGATATTAATGCCTGACTTTTAAGTCAGGCTTTTTTTTTAATAGAAACAAATAACTCCGAAATCTTTTGATTTCGGAGTTATTTGTTATTGTTTTTATGTTTTAAGCAATTTCGGTAATCCATCCTTCAGGGGCTTCAAGACGACCCATTTGTATTCCTGTAAGTGTATCGTATAATTTTTGAGTGATTTCTCCCATTTTCTCCATTCCTGAAGGGAAGTTTATTTCATTTCCATGGTCAACGACTCTGCCCACAGGTGATAGAACTGCTGCTGTTCCGCATAGAGCACATTCTTTAAAATCTTTAACTTCGCTCATTAAAACTTCTCGTTCTTCTGTTTTTAAACCTAAGTATTTTTCAGCAACATACATTAAAGAACGTCTTGTTATTGACGGCAGGATTGTATCGGATTTTGGTGTAACAATGGTATTATCTTTTGTTACAAAGATGATGTTAGCACCTCCGGTTTCTTCCACCTTGGTTCTTGTAGCTGAGTCCAGATACATATTTTCGTTGTAACCTTGTTTGTGAGCATCGACAATCGCATGAAGGCTCATTGCATAGTTAAGACCTGCTTTAACGTGCCCTGTTCCTCTGGGTGCAGCCCTGTCAAAATCCGGTACTCTAAGGACAATAGGTTTAACCCCGCCTTTAAAATATGGTCCGACAGGTGTTGCAAAAAGTCTGAATTGATATTCTGTTGCCGGTTTAACCCCGATAACTGCATTTGAAGCAAACATATAAGGTCTTAAATATAATGTTGCTCCTGAACCGTAAGGCGGAACGTAATCAATATTTGCTTTTACGGTTTTAATAACTGCATCGATAAACCTTTCTTCTTCAAACACCGGCATTTCCAGACGTTTTACGGTGTCAGCCATTCTTTTTGCGTTCATATCAGGACGGAAACATACGACTTTGTTATCGACCGTTCTGTATGCTTTAAGTCCTTCGAAACAAGTTTGTGCATATTGCAAAACTCCGGCACTTTCGTTTAAAACAACTTTATCGTCTGTGGATAAAATACCGTCATCCCATTTCCCGTCTTTAAAGTTTGAAATGTAACGATAATCGGTTTTAATGTAACCAAATCCGAGGTTGCTCCAATCAATATTTTTTGTCATTTGATATTCTCCATCCTAATTCCTTTTCTATTATATATCAAAATGCTTAATAAAAGTAATAAATTACTTGGTTTTTTAAAATGTTTAACATATAATAATCTCATTACAAGTATAGTTTTACGAGGGAGTAAATCATGAATAACGAAAGCGTTGGAAAAAAGATTGTTGAAGCTTTAAAGAAACAAGCTGAAAATCTTGATATGGGTGAAACAGAATCTGTAGATATTTTTGCGGAACCTGTGAAAGAACCTGTTGTAACAGAAGCAATTAATCAAGAAGAAGATTTTTTTGCAGAGCCTGTTGCTGAAAAAACTTCAAACTTTTTTGATGAAATTGAAGAAAAAGAACCTCTTTATGCGGAGTCATCTATTCATTCTTCAATTGTTGAAAATGTTAATGAATCTTTTGAAATGCCGGCTAATATTGCAGTGTTGAAAAAACTTATTTCTCAGTTGCCAAGTGGAGTTTCAAGACATACAGGAGCTCAGATTATTAAGCAAACAATGGAAGCTTTAGGGATTTCAATGAAAAGCGTATTGCAAGATGCTCAACAAGTTCAAGAAAGTTTGAAAGTGTCTGCAAGAGAATGCCAGTCAAATATTCAAGAATATAAAAAACAAATAATGAACTTGGAAAAACAATCTCAAACTTATCAAAAACAATATTCAGCATTGAATGATTTGATTAGTTTGTTTATCCAAGCTACAAGATAGTTTTAAATTAAACAAAAAAAGCAGGGGCGGAATCGAAGATTCCGCCCCTGCTTTTTTGTTGTTATCTTATAAAGTTCAAAAGTATTCGTCTTAATCTTTGAGTCCAATTCATTTCCGGATCATCAATGTCTTTTATTTCTGAAATAGGAAATTTTTCAGGTAAAACTGTTCTTTTATATTCGATTGACGGGTATCCTAAAAGCATTACATAAACAGGCTTGTACCCATCAGGAATGTCTATCATCTGAGAAAGTTTCGGCATAAGTTTGAAACAAGCTTGAGCAAATCCGCACCAACAAGTACCGATTCCGAGAGCTTGAGCATATAATTCAATGTAACTTAATGCGATTATTGGATCGACATTTGCACATGGTGCGTGGATAGATGACGATACAACAACCATGCTTGGTGCATTTCTGTAAATGATGTCTTCTCCGTTTTCGATTACGGATTTGTATTTTGCAAATTTTCCGGTATATTTTGCAGTGAATTTATTAGAAATAAGTTTTAATAGTTTTTTGTTTGTGTAGTTTCTAATATAATCCATTGCGGATTTTGTTTCTATTATAGAAAAATGAAGCCCGTTATAATTGCATCCTGTAGGGATGAATGGTAACATTTTTTTCAGCTTGGTAAAATCCTCTTCTGAAATATCTTCTTGTTTGAATTGTCGTATGCTACGTCTTGATTTAATTGTTTTTAAAATATCCTCAGGGTTAGCAAAAGAAGAGTTTTCCGCCTCTTCCGGTGTTTTGTTGTCAAATGTGATTGCACCTGTCGGGCAAACTGCGAAACAGTGTTGACAAGAAATACAACGTGACTCTCCGCCTTCTGAATATTGAGGAAAGTTGTCTTCTCCAAATTCGATAGAATATGTGATGCAGTCTTTTATACAAGCACCGCATTGAATGCATTTTTCTTTGTTAAATTCTAATTTTGACATAAAAACTCCTTTATAGAAAAATTTTAACATAAACGAATAAAAAACATTAATTGGTAATATGTTGAGTGTTTGACTTAAAAAAATGTTTGTGTAAGAATAGATTTTGTGAAAATTAAATAATATGCGAGTCCGCTCGTGAAGAATTATGGCAAGGTAGCTCAGTTGGTGAGAGCGCACGGCTCATACCCGTGAGGTCGAGAGTTCGAATCTCTCCCTTGCTAATAAAAAAGGGACAAGATTTAATCTTGTCCCTTTTTTATTGGTTTGTGGAGCTTGATGAGTGTATTTTATTGTCCAGTTTGGTCGGAAGTGAATTTTTGTAAGTTGGGCATACTTGCCCAACAACACTAAATCATAGTGGTTAGAGTGAGTGTATTTTAATGAGTAGTTTGCTTGGAAGCAAACAATTAAAATGTCATCCTGAATTTATTTCAGGATCTTTCTAAAATGTAGTAAACACGCCATATTGGTAAGATGCTGAAACGAGTTCAGCAAGACAATATCGGTCGGAAGTTTGCAAATTTAAACTACTTGAAAAGTGACTTTTCTTGCACTTTTTGGCACACTTTTGCATTAACCTTGCACGAAATTGCACTGTTTTTGCACTTAAAAAATTGTTGGGTTTCACCCAACCTACCAACTTGCATATTATTTTACTCCTTTTACACTATTGATGTTTTTAGTCTTGCTAATTCTATAAATATATCAAATGCACTTTT
>JAFQNY010000142.1 GCA_017395765.1 bacterium | reverse complement strand
TATTTTCATACACACTCCTACGCTCAATGTGATTGTATCACAAATTTTGTATTTTATAAATTTTTGTAAATAAAAATTTCTCTTTCTGACAAAAAAAAAGTTTTTTGTATTTTACTTTTATATATAGAACTTTATGTGTGAGGATTATATGATAATAAATCGTATAAACAGTATTAATAATATTCAGAATAAAAAGGTAAAGAGCCCGTCTTTTGGTTCAATAAATTTTGAACAAGTTAAAACCCTTTCTGATGCGGTATCGAAACAGATATACAGTAAGGCTCAAATAATAGAACTTTATAAAAAATTCCCGCAAGCGAGCGGAATAACTTTGGGAGCCGGTGGCTTGCCGTTAGTATGGATAGAAAAGGCAAAAGATAAAACTCGTTTAAAAATAGAATCTTTTTTAGAAAATTTAGGAGAGATTGTAAAAATTGACAGGCATTATTCAAACATTGACACTTTAAAACGTGCGCTATACAACTTGTTTATGTTCCATGGAATTATTGATAAGACAGATAAATTTGACGTTAATTATTTAGAAAAAGGATTTTTTGGCAGAGCATTTCAGTTGGTTATAAATGATGATGTAGAAAACAGCAAAGTTCTTAAGGAATATAAACGAACTTATCGTTATCATAATAACCATGGAAATTATTCAGAGCAAAATGTTGCGGAATATATTACCCGTTATGCCGGTGATAATACAAATATGGTCAAATATTATTTTGGTGATACTGATAATGGGTATATGATAGTGGATTACATTTCAACAAATACTCCTGATCCCAAAGAAGATATTGTTTTAGAAGACCTTGGGGTTGCTTATGATGACGGCAGGCCGAGGAATTTGGTCGGCAAATATATCATCGACTGTGGCGGATTTATTACAATAAGCAATCTTGCCGGAAATAAAACCGCACAAGAAGTTCATCGTCAAATCAAATACTCTGAATCAGATGAAGTCAGAATGGAATTATTTAACAAAATCTATGATGATGTTGAAAATCCGGAATATGAAAACCGTATGATTGGCTTAACTCATTCCATAAAACATTTGCCTCAGGAAGAGCAAGCAAAATTGTATGAAAAAATGTATGCTTTAAACCAAAATGGTGTGAATATTGCTTTAATTGAAAATATCAAGTACTTCCCGTTTAGTTTTAAAGCGGATGATTTGATAAATGGACTTGCCTCTTCAGAAGAAGAAGGGGTGAAGGTCGTAATTGCAAGAGAAATAAAACATTTTCCTGCTAAATTAAAACACGAACTCTTTGAAAAATTGTCAAAAGATGGGAATGTAACAATAAAAAAATATCTTGCACGAAATTTAAATCAGTATTACATGAATATTGCAAACAGGGTTAATATATATGATAATTTGATGGAAGGTGCTGATACTTATGCGAATATTGCTTTGGCAAACGCTTTGAGTATGCTGTCTGAATCTCATAGAGATGAGCGGTTTGAAAAGTTGTTTAATCAAAATGATATTGTTGTGGATTGTGCATTAGCTCGAAACATTGAAGTATTTGCAAATGACGAAAAAACAATGACAAAATGGGTTAATAAATTAATGGAGCTTGACCACAAAAGAGTTAAAAGAGCCTTGGCTGAATCGGTAAAATTCATGCCTGAAAAGCTTAAGAAGGAAATATTTGTTCAATTGTTAGAAGTTGATGATATGAATACAAAAGAGTTTTTGGCAGAAACAATAACCTCAATTCCTAACTACCATCAACACCAAGAATGGTTTGACAGATTGATTTTAGGCGCAGAAAATTCCGTAAAAAGAGAGTTGGCAAAAGCTCTTAAAAATGTTAAATATCCTGATGTAAGAAAAGCTTGGATTAAGGAATTAACCTTGCGAGGAGATTCAAGTGTTCAAGAGATAATGAAAAAACAGGGTTTGATATAATTTAAAGTGTTAATATTAAAAAATAGTGGCGTTTAAATAACGCCACTATTTGATTTTGAATAATTTTACGCATAAAGCGGATGTTTTTTGCAAAGTGCAAGAGAATCTGCTCTGAGTTTTGTTAAGATTTCTTCGTTTTCAGAGTTTTTGATTGCTTCGGCAATGATTCTTGCAACTTCTTTCATATCATCTTCTTTAAAGCCTCTGGTTGTCATTGCAGGTGTTCCTAGACGAATACCGCTTGTTACAAACGGACTTTCAGGGTCGTTAGGAACAGTGTTTTTGTTTGCAGTGATTCCGACTTTTTCTAAGACGTTTGCCATGTCTTTGCCGGTTTTTCCGGTACCTCTTAAATCTAAAATCATTAAGTGGTTTTCGGTCATTCCGCCAATAATATTCATTCCGTTATCAATAAGGCCTTGAGCTAAAGCCTTAGCGTTTTTAACAATTTGGATTGCATATTCTTTGAACTCAGGTTGTAGAGCTTCTTTTAGGGCAACGGCTTTTCCTGCAATAATATGTTCTAAAGGCCCGCCTTGAACGCCCGGGAATACAGCTTTATCTACTGCAGCCGCAAGTTCTTCATCGCACATTATGATTCCGCCACGAGGCCCTCTTAAAGTTTTATGAGTTGTTGTAGTAACGAAATGCGCATAACCGGCAGGTGAAGGGTGTTGTCCTCCGGCAATTAACCCTGCAATGTGAGCAATATCCGCTAATAGATATGCTCCGACTTCGTCTGCGATTTCTCTGAATTTTTTGAAATCAATTATTTTAGAATAAGCAGAAGCGCCGCAAATAATAAGTTTTGGTCTGTGTTCAAGAGCCATTTTACGAACATCTTCATAGTCGATATTGCCTTCTGAATCTATGCCATAGCTTTTTACATCAAAGAATAGACCGGAAAAGTTAACCGGTGAACCATGGCTAAGGTGTCCACCGTTTGACAAGTCCATGCCTAAAACTTTATCTCCGCATTTTAAAACAGACATAAACACCGCCATGTTAGCTTGAGCTCCTGAATGCGGTTGTACGTTAGCGTGAGCCATTCCAAAAAGTTCACAGGCTCTTTTTTGTGCTAATTCTTCTATTTTATCCACAACTTCACAACCGTTGTAATAGCGTTTGTGAGGTTTACCTTCTGCATATTTGTTTGTTAAAATTGTTCCGCAAGCTGCTATCACGGCTTCTGAAGTAAAGTTTTCAGATGCAATTAACTCTATGGTGTTTTGCTGTCTTTGAAGCTCTTCTTCAATACTATTCGCAACATCCGGATCTATTTTTCTGATTTTTTCCAATTCCATATCTCTCCCCTCCCTTTTTACTATTATAAAGAAAGTCAAGATGTAATGCAATTGCTTAATAATTGATTATAAAAAGCTCGGCGTTTTAGTATTATAATGGATAGATTCTGAATAGCTTGAAAATTACGGTCTTACAACCTTATTTTCTACGCTTTCACAATGACGTGTTTTTTTTATTGAACATAACCTCCGAGAGCCACAACATCTTCATATTCAGCTCCTGCTTCGAGCATTTCTTCTGCCGTAAATCCAAAAAGGGTAATTGTGTCAATAACTTCTCTTTTATTATCAATATTTTTGATAACGGAATTAAGAGCTGATTCTCTGGTCATGTATTGGAACTT
>JAFQNY010000141.1 GCA_017395765.1 bacterium | reverse complement strand
TAAAATTAGAATATATTTATAAAATTTTATTTTTAAATTAAAACAATCAATGACAAAAGTTTTAATCTTTAGAAAAAAATCTTTTATAAACCCAAAATCAAACTTAATTCCTTTTAACTTGGTTATAAACCTGTCATTTTCTTTTTTTACATCGGCAGTTAAATCAACTTCGTTTTGCATATCATTTCGTTCACTAACCATTTTATCGATATTAGATTCTTGTAACGCTTTTTGATAAACATCTTCCGAAATACAACCTTTTTCAAAAAGTTTATCAAGCTCTTCTTTATAGGCTTTATTTACATGATGTTCAACGCAGTTTAATAAAACATCTTGTTCCAATTTTTTTTGATATGCTTGCTTTTCGATTTCAAAGGCAACAAACGCAATTTTTTGCAAAATTGTATCCCAATATTCTAAAGCTATATCAGAATGCCCTAAATCTACACTCTTATGAAAAATCCATTCTGTAACAAGTTGAGTATAGAAATATTTTTGCTCCGTAGTATATTTTTCAGGACTTTGATCTAAAGCTTCTCCTGCTATATAAGTGATTCTCTTTAAAGTTTCTATTATGTATTCTTTATTTTGTTCGGAAATATCTTTTGGAATAAGTGCTTTTGCTTGTTCTGCCATGTCTTCTGCAAACTTTTTGTAATCAAATTTATCCATGCATACTTCCTCATCATATTCTACATAATTTATATTCTAATAATATTTTACCGACATTTATACAACCAAAAGGTTGATTTTACAGATGAAAAAAATTATTATTTCCAAATCTTCTAAAAAAATGTAACATCTGTTAAAATAATATTGTTCGTATAATTATAAGAAAGAGGTTTAGTGTGAAAAAGAATGTTAAGTATGTATTACCGGCATTAATTTTGGCTCTTGTATCAGGAAGCGTTTTAGCAAGTACTTCTGATTACTTCAAAATCCATGCAAAAAATATTACTCCGGTTTACACAAATGAAACCATCCAAATAGATGGTGCTACAGAAGAAGTACAAGAAACCGTCCAACAACCCGTCATAGAAGTTCAAACTCCTGATACAACACAAAGCGTATCAGAGACAATTGATAAATTAAACGGCAGTATTACGGAAACAGTAGCCCCAAAAGTTCATTTCGGACAAAGTATCAATGATTATCAAGCCCAAATAAAACTTGAAGAAATAGGCAAAGCTCTTATTCAAAAATCAAACTTACCGAAACCGGTAACATTTATTTTTTCTTCTGACGAAACAATAAATGCATATGCTGAAATTTCAGGTAAAATTACCGTTTTTAGAGGGCTTTTAGATTATTGTGAAGACGAAGCGGAATTAGCTTTTGTTGTAGGACATGAATTAAGTCATATCCAAAATAATGACTCCTTAAAACAAACAATCGCAAATAATACAATTGCTGTTGGCGGTGCTATTGGCAGTAATTATGCAAAAAGCAAAATCTCCTCAAGATTAAGCAATGGCTTAAGTGCTTTCGGTATAAATGCAAAAGAAGTTACCGATATTGCAGTTGGAACCGTGCAACAGGCTACATCCTCTAAATATTCAAGAATGCACGAAAGCAGAGCTGACCAATGCTCAATAGACTATGTCGTAAAAAACGGATATAATCCTCTTGCGGGAATCTCTATTATGTTTAAAATCGGTGATAATTATGAAGATTTGTTTGAAGACCATCCGTCAACCGAAAAGCGTTTACAAAATATGTATAACTACATTGCAAAAAAATACCCGCAATACATAACCAAAGGCTTTGATACAGAAGCTTACCAAAACGCTTTGAAAAACATTGAAAAATAGCTTTATATACAAATGTTTATATAAAAATTGGCAGAGTAGAAATGTTAAAATATAACTAAAACATTTTTAATCTGCCTCTTTTCTTAACATATCGTAAAAATTTGAAACTTTTATCAGCTTAGGTTATTATTTATATTGAATAATAGTGCGTGGGGAGAAAAACTTGCACATTAAGCTTGTAGATAAAACTACAGGCTAAGAAAAAGGTTTGGATAAGTAAAACCCATTAGTAGGTAAAACTACTAATGCGGAAGAAGGTTAAAAAACAAAATGGAAAATAATTATTTAGCGCTACTGGCAAATGACGTAAAAAAATTATGGAACGGTTTAGACGAAG
>JAFQNY010000140.1 GCA_017395765.1 bacterium | reverse complement strand
GTAATAAATTTTAAACTTATTATATTGTTGGTTCTCCAACAGTGATTCTTAAGATTTCCACAACTTTTGGCATTTGGCAATCAAAAGAGTAGTGAGCTTTTTTGATTGAGCATTCTGCGCAATTACCGTTAAGACTGTAGCATTCAAGAGCTTGTTCAGTCCAGTTTTTTGTAATCGATTCTGAAATAATAGTCTGTGGTTCTATAACAGCGTTCAACATATTTAATCCCCCGGGAGCTAATAACACAAATCCCCTATCATTAGCATAAAACTTATTAAAAATCTTGCATCATATAAATATATGATTTTCTATACCAAGTTGAGAATATAAATAGTTAGAGCTAAAACTGTAGAAATAAAAAATGAAACAATCAGAAAGAATTTAAAAAGTTGTGATTTTTCTTTATGTGGGTAATTTATTTTTTTATTTTTGTTTTTATTTTTATGTTTCGATTTTTCTTTTTGTTTCGAAAGTTTTTGTCCGGTTTCGTATTTTTCTTTTAGAGTTTTTTTGTTCTCTTTGCCTGTGATTAAAAGGTCGATGTCGTATTGACGTTTTAAGATGTTGCTATTACCTTTTTTGTGATAAACAATATAATTTATACTGACCTCAAAAGCTCTTTGTAAACATTCGAGAGCAATAATTCCGTCTTTTTGAACTTTGTTTGAATGTACACTATTGTTGCCTTCTCTTTTTAAAAAATACAAATCATCTATAAATTCTTTTTCTTGTTTTGAATGCGTGGCATTATCTTTTAGTGTGGCAAGCATATCGTCAAAGGTTCTTTCTGTCGTTCTTTTGTCCCCTAACACATTTTTGCATAAGTTTTCTGCATAGCGTCGGGTTTGACTGATGCATTGCTCAAAGTATTCATCACGATATAGTTTTTCAGCCTCGGAAATAATATCGTATAGATTTTTATCTGTATCTTTTAAGAATTTAAAATTTCCCATTGTAGTTAAAGTCTATTATGAACAAAAAAGCATGAAAATCGTTTAATAAAATGATATAATAGCTTTGAGGAAGTTTTATAATTAAAACTTGCGGAGGTCCGGTGAAGAAAAAAATATCAATATTAGCTTTAACAATGTTTTTTTCAATAAATTCTATTTTTGCAATAGAAGAAGTTCAGCAGAAAAAGTCTTTTTTCAGCTTTTTTAAAAAAGAAAAAAATGAAGTTAAATTAGAAAAAACAAAGAAACAAAAACGAGTTGAAGTAAAAGAAATTGAGCTTCCTGACGTTGTTTCGATGCGGAAATTAGGTCAGAATTTCATTACAATGTCTTTGGAGGAGTGTGTAACTTATGCAATTTCTCATAACCCTAATTTGGCTGTTGCTGAACAACGGATTAAAGCTGCTCAATCCGGAATTGGGCAACAGAAAGCAAGTTTTGCGCCACGTTTAACAGCAAGAGTGAATTATAACCACTTGGCAAATAGCGGTTCAAGAATTGCAAATACCCATACGGATTCTATCGGGTTTAATGCCGGAGTTTCTCAGTTGATTTGGGATTTTGGGAAAACACTTGCCAGAATTAACATGGCAAAATATGATACCCAATCAGTACAATTTGATTACGATTATGATATTTTGAATTTGGTTTATAATGTCAAAGTGAATTATTATAACGTCTTACGCTCTTTGGCTAATTTAGATATTTACGAGCAAAATGTCAGAATTAATACGCTAAACTATGAACGTACAAAAGCTATGTTTGATGAGGGCTTAAAATCTAAAATTGATGTAGTGAATGCAGAAGTTAATCTTGCAGATTCGAAGATTCAACTGGTTGACGCTCAAAATAGTTTGGCAACCAATGTTTTAGCCTTAAAAAATTCTATGTATTATTCTGATTCAAAGAATTTTATCGTGCAAAATACCGAGAATTTTGGTTTTTTAAAAGCTGATTACAAAAAGAAAATGCAATCTCTTGATGAAGTTAAACCTTCCGGTTTTAATTTTAAAAAGAATGAAGACGGTCTAATTATGTTGACATCAGGGATTGAGCATAACGATATAATTCAGGATTACAAGTTGACTCCGTATTCTTTAACTCGACAAGAAGCTGTGGATAAGGCGCTTGAAAATCGTCCTGATTTAAAATCAAATAGAATGCTAGCCAAGGTTCAAGAAGAATCTCTTAAAGCTATCAGACGAAACTATGCGCCTGAATTAACTGCAGATTTGACTTGGGGTTATACAAAAAACGAGGCGACATATTCAAGTCCTCTACAAGTCGGTGCCAGTATGGGACTAGGCTCTATCAATCCGGTTTCTATTCACTATCAGATTAAAGAGGGTGAGGCTTATTTGGATATAGCAAAACACAATGTTAATATTGCGAAACAAGATATTTATTGGGGAGTTCAAGAAAATTATATAAATATGCGCCAGTTAGAAAGAAAAATTCCTCTAATGAGCCAAAAAGTTAAAGCAAGTTTGGAAAATTTTGAACTGGCAGACGGTCGTTATAGCGTAGGATTAAATAACTATGTAGAACTTCAAGATGCCTTGGCAAATTATAATAACGCTCAACTAAGTTTTGTTGAAGCTGTTTTTGAATACAACGTAGCAAGAGAAACTTTGCGTAATTCTATGGGGATTTTAAAATATGAATAAAAAAATTATTATCATAATCTCAGTTGTTTTAATAGCAGTCGGTCTTTTTTGTATATTTAACTCCAAAAAAGTTAAATATATTACAAAGCCTGTTACTCAAGAAACAATTACTCAGTATGTCGAGGCTTCAGGTACAATTAAACCTATAAATACTATTGCTGTTGGTACTCAAGTGTCAGGAACCGTTGCAAAGATTTATGTCGATTACAACTCCGTTGTTAAAAAAGGTGATATGTTGGCGGAATTAGATCCGAGTCTTTTTCAATCAAATGTAGATCAATCAACTGCAAAACTAAATAACGCTAAAGCAACGCTTTCAAGAGCCACTGCGTCTTTAAACTATAAAAAGAATAATTATCAAAGATATAAAAATTTGTATGCAAAAAACTATGTATCCAAAGATGAAGTTGAGTTGGCTTATGCAAATTATCAACAAGCTCTTGCAGAAGTTGCGTCTGCTAATGCTGATGTAAATGCTTCACAAGCTGCTTTGAATAATAATCTGACTAATTTAGGGTATTCGAAAATTACTTCTCCTGTTGACGGAACAGTAATCTCAAGAGCTGTTGATGTTGGTCAAACTGTTGCAGCAAGCTTTAATACTCCAACACTCTTTGAAGTTGCAAAAGATTTAACACAAATGCAGATTGAAACAAGTGTTTCTGAAGCTGATATCGGAAAGATTAAAGTAGGACAAGTTGCAAAATATACACTTGACGGTTACCAAGATAAAACTTTTGAAGGTAAAGTGACTCAAGTGCGTTTAGCAAGTACAACTACAAACAACGTCGTAACTTATACAGTCATTGTTTCAGTTGATAATTCCGAAGGTTTTGTAATCCCAGGGATGACCGCAAACGTGTCAATCATTACCAGTGATGTAAAGAATGCTCTTTGTGTTCCAAATCAGGCTTTGAAATTTAGCCCTGCTGATAATACTCAAAAATACGAAAAACAAGGTGTTTGGATTAAAACTAATACCGGTCTGAAACGCTATGATGTCGAGCTTGGCGCTTTTGATGATAATAAAACACAAATTATTACCGGTGAAATAAAAGTTGGAGATAAAGTTTGTGTGAGTTCATCAGGCGGAGGTAAAAAGAAACCAACAGGTATGCGACCACCAAGAATCTAGGGGTAAATGTTAAACTGAAAAATTGAAAGTGGAAAATGGAAAATTAATAAATATTTTTGAATAAGCTGGATCTCCGAGCTTCGTTCGAAGATGACAAAATACAGGGGTGCGTAGAACGACGCACCCCTGTATTTTGGATTTTTTTATGATTCAAAATCTAATTTATATTTTGCATTTTTACCATTAAAAATAGCTTCTTCTGCAGGTTTTGAGTAATCTCCATATCTGTAAATTTTATGTTGACGAGAATCTTTGTCATCTGTTAAAAATAATTGATTTAAGCTGGTTAAATCATTTGCATTATTGTTTACAGTTGTAACAACATCAGCATGGTTATCGTTCAAATCATAAATCATATCTTCTGTTTCATGCGCAGAAATTATATCTTTTTGCTCCTTATTACCAATAACTGTAGCTCCTTTAAGTCTGAATATTGAAGTTGTGTTATTACCATCAGTGTAAACTGTTGCATTTTTTTGCTCTTGATATTCTAACTGAACTCCATTATCAAGCCAAACACAAAAATCTTTGCTACCATCTTCTCTGTATTTAACTTCGTGTCTTGCAACTGTTCCTTGTGCATACTCTACTCCACCAATTTTAACTGTTTCTGCTCCGTTAACCATAATTTTCTCCTTTTCTTTTTCGGTTTGTATCTTCGTGTTATGTTTATATAAAGTATTTCCGTTTTTCTAAATTGCTTAATTTTATGAAAGTAAAACTCTAAAAATGCAAAACGCAGAAGTTATGCCACATTACAGGTTTACAAAACTTAATATAAAATACATTTAGATTCATAAAAATAATAATTTTATGAAATTAAACGTATAAAGTATTATGTTGTAAATCAAAAAAATAGGTCAGATTTACTAATATGACAAAAATAAAAGGTGGCTATGGGTATAAAAGAAGAATTAGGAAAAAAGATTAAACGTATGAGGATTAATCGTGGACTTACTCAAGAACAGCTTGCAGAAGCGGTTGATGTTTCCCAACGTACCCTTAGCGGAATAGAAATTGGAGAAAATTTTGTTACCGCTGAAACCTTAGATAAAATTATAAAGGCCTTAAATACAACATCAGAAGAACTTTTTGCAACTAACCATCTAAAAGAAGAACAAGAACTCGTCAAAGAAATTGAAAATAATATAAAGACAATCTCAAAAAATCCAACAAAATTAGATATTTTATATAATGTAACTAAAAGCTTAATAAAGGAATAAAGAAATTACCGTCATTCTCAAGCTGTTTTTTTAATAGGCTGGATATCCGACCTGCGGTCGAATATGACAACCTAATTAATTATGACTTCAATTTAGCTGTCATTCTCAAGCCGAAGGCTTGGGAATCCAGCTTATCTATGCTAAAATTAACCTATGAACAAAAAGGGTTATGTGTATATTTTGTTTAGCAGGAAGAATGGAACTTTATACGTAGGAGTTACTTCCAATTTAGTTAAGCGAGTCTATGAACATAAAAATAAATTTGTTAAGGGTTTTACAAATACTTACAATGTCGATAAACTAGGGTATTATGAAGTATTTGACGATATACAATCCGCAATTATTAGAGAAAAACAATTAAAAAAATATTATAGACGCCAAAAACTAGATTTAATCGAAATAAATAATCCGGAGTGGATTGATTTATACAATGAAATTATTGAATAAGCTGGATCTCCGAGCAAAGCTCGAAGATGACAAGTTCGTTTTTAAACATTGATTTTACCGTCATTCTCAAGCCAAAGGCTTGGGAATCCAGCTGGTTTGTTTTTCGATTTTTATGCTAAAATGAACTTAACTAGAATAGTTATCGTTTAAATATTAACTGAGTGGGTTGACACCTCACCCTAACCCTCTCCTCAAGGAGAGGGAGAAAGCGACTAATGGCACTTATAGAAGTAAAAAATGCAATAAAAACATATCAAATGGGAGATGAACTTTTCTATGCGATGAATGATATTTCGTTCGAAATAGAAAAGGGTGATTTTGTTGCGATTATGGGAGCATCAGGCTCCGGTAAATCTACTTGTATGAATATGCTAGGAACTCTTGATAAGCCCAATAGCGGTCAATACCATCTTGATGGAGTTGATGTTTTTTCGCTCTCACCGGATGAATTATCTGATATTAGAAACAATAAAATAGGATTCGTATTCCAAGGTTTTAATCTTATTTCAAGAACTTCAGCTATTGATAATGTAATGATGCCGATGATTTATAAAGGAATCCCGGAAGAAGAACGATATGAAAGAGCAAGACAAGCTCTCAAAATCGTTGGTTTAGAAAAAAAAGAAAACAATCTTCCTTCACAAATGTCAGGGGGGCAACAACAGCGTGTTGCGATTGCTAGAGCTATTGTAAATGATGCTCCGCTGATATTAGCTGATGAGCCGACCGGAAACTTGGATACAAAAACAAGTATTGATGTGATGGAATTTTTTGTAAATCTTAATGAAAATTTGGGTAAAACAATTGTGCTTGTAACTCACGAGCCTGATATTGCAGAATATACAAAACGTATTTTACGTTTTAAAGACGGAAAAATTATAGAAGATAAAAGACGTCATTAAATTCTTGATCACTTGATCACTTAGTCACTTAATCACTGAGGAAATATGATAGATTTTAAATCAACATTAAAAATAGCTTTAAATTCACTTCGTGTAAATAAAATGCGCTCAGCTCTAACAAGTTTGGGTATAATTATCGGGGTTGCAGCCGTAATTATTATGCTCGCAATCGGCTCCGGCGCTAATAAACAAGTTCAAGCTAATATGGAGTCGATGGGTTCAAATCTTTTAACTATTCGTTCTGCAACTGCCAGAACCGGTGGTGTTTCAATGGGTATGGGTTCTAAACCGACTCTCAGTGTAAAAGACGCTGATGCTATTAAAAAAACTGCAAGAGGTGTTGAGGCAGTTGCTCCGGTTATGAGTTCCGCAAAACAAGTTATGTACGGAAATCAAAACTGGTCAACTACGGTTTACGGAATTACAGCACCTTATTTGTATGTAAAAAACTATGAAATGGATTTAGGCAGACCGATTAATAGAGACGATGATAACAATGCTTCAAAAGTTTGTTTAATCGGAAAAACAATTGAAAGAGAACTTTTTGGGGATGTTAATCCTATAGATAAAACGATTCGTGTAGGCAATGTTCCGTTTAGAGTGATTGGCACTCTTAAAGCTAAAGGACAAATGGGCCCGATGGATCAAGACGACTTAGTTTTTATTCCGCTTACGACTGCTCAGAGAAAAGTTTTTGGTACGGATTTTCCGGGTGCAGTTAATCAAATTATTGTGAAAGCGTCTTCTTTAGAAGATACAAATACTGCGCAAAGTGATATTAATGATATTTTGCGCAGACGTCATAATTTGGGTAAAACTCAAGAAAACGATTTTGAAATCAGAAATAGTGCAGAGTTTCAAGAAAAAATGAAGTCAACTGTTCAAACTTTTGCAATTTTGCTTGCTTCAATCGCCTCTGTTTCCTTAATTGTTGGCGGAATCGGGATTATGAATATTATGTTGGTTTCTGTTACGGAAAGAACAAAAGAAATCGGAATTCGTATGGCTATCGGAGCAAGAGCGATGGATATCAGAATGCAATTTTTAATAGAAGCCCTTGTTCTATCACTCTTAGGAGGTTTAATAGGTGTTATTGCGGGAATAGGAATAGCACTATTTGTTGGAGTTGTTTTCAGTACAAATATTGTAATTTCTTTAGCTCCGATTTTGCTATCCTTTGGGTTTTCCGGTCTTGTAGGTATCGGCTTTGGGTATTATCCAGCTTATAAAGCTTCTTTATTGAACCCGATTGATGCTCTAAGATACGAATAGGGGTAAAGGGGTAAAGGGGTAAATAGGGGTAAAGGGGTAAATGTATAATTATCCAACAGTTCGACAATACAATTAATTATTATTTAAACAAATAATTAATTTATGAATAAAAAATATATTTTTATCGGGCTATTGATTGTTGTGGCACTTCATTATGTGTTCTATTTATTAGGAACTATCAAAATAACAGCTAGGTTTAAGGAGTTAGAACCTTTTAGGCATAATATTCCGGTTTATTACAAAGGGTTTAGGTTAGGTTCTACAACGAAAGTCCATCCGGGAGAGGATTATAGAACGACTCTAATTGATATGAGGATAAAAAGTAAAAATCTTCAATTACCCGCTAATACTGAGATTGTAATTCGTCGGAAAGATAAAAAGGATTATATAGAACTTGTTTATCCAAATTCGCCTTATATACAAACTCTAAAATACGGAGATGTTGTTGACGGGCATTTGGGGGTTAATTTTGAAAATTTTATTGAGGAGCAAGCTCGTAACGGAAGTCTTGATGAAATAAAAGGAAATGTAAATGCAACGATAGTTTCTGCCGGTGAAACATTTGATGCTTTAACTCAAATGATACAGGTTATGACGGATATACTCAAAGATGCTCAGCCAATGATTCAAGATAGTATTGTCAATGTTAATGTTGCTTCCAAAAACATAGCAGATTCGTCTTTGGAAATAAAACGTGCAATGGAAAAAGGGTATCTTGATAAATCGCTGTATAATTTGCAAGAAACAAGCAATAATTTAGTTTTAACAACCAAAAATACGTCCGGTTTTACTGCAAATCTCAGTACGGAAGGCAATGTTTTGTTTAATTGCTTGCTTAAAAATCTCAATATTGTTGTAAGGAATGTTAATGAAATAATTGTAGGTCTCGGTAATACTCTCAAGAAACGCTTTGGAGGACTGAGATTGTTTTTTGGTAAGACTTTGCAATAGATTTTTATGCCCCCTCCCCCCCCTCACCAGAATTTCTAAGCTCCTTTGTTGTTAAGAAATTCAGCCCTCTGTCTTGACCTATTCGCATTAAACGTGTCTGAGTTTATAGCTACAGAGTTTGCAACTCTTTGCAAAAACTTTTCGCGCTTTACTCATAGGATGAAGTGTCCCCTCAATGGAGGGGGGTATGTAAAGTTCGCTTGTCATTCTCATGCGTAGCACTAGAATCTAGTTTTTTAAAATCCTAATAAGCTGGAGCTCTAACCTGCGGTCGAAGATGAGGCATGCTTGAAGCTTACTTATAACCTGATTAATTATTATGGGATATATGAAAAAGATGGTAAATATTATGCTACAAACTATTGCTCAAATACTGAAACTACCTTTAAGCAGATATTAGTTTCTTACGTTATTGTAGCGTTTTATTTTCCTGAGGTTGGATTGCTTGATGAGATTGATTCTCAAGGTTATCAAGCTACAATTTTTGATAACCTTTATTATAAAGATGGAAAATACTGGACTTGGTGTGAAGCGACTCAAGCTTATGAAGAAGTTAAAGTTGTTGATTAATGATGCAAAGGGCGTGCTGGCTCGCCTTTTGGGTTTGTTTAATAATGTATAAAAAACAAAAGGATGGCTATTTGAGCCATCCTTTTGTTATTCTTTTATTTTTATTCTTTAATCAAGTTTCCTTTTCCAAAGAAATGGATTCTTCCGATGTCGTCTCTGTACATTGTTTTTGAATCGTTAACCCCTGCAGGAATATTTGTCATTCCGTATCCGTAAGGTGCTGATGCATCCATTTTTCTTTGTTCTGAAGAGTATGTTGATTTGAAAGAAGCTTTTTGCTCTTGTGGTCTTTCTTGGATAACTTTTGTTATATCAGTTTCGATATCTTGTTGAGCTTCTTTAATATCATTATTTATTTCTTGAGCGGTTTCTTCTATTTTTTGTTCTTGTTTTGAAACATTAAACATCATGTCGTTAACCGCATCAGCTCCGGCAGCTTCCATTCTGGTTTGACGAACCGTTGAATATCCGCCTTTGCCTAAAAAGTGAGATCGGCCGATATCGTCTGTATAAATTGGGCTTTGAACTTCTGCCATAACTGATGTTGTTGCAATTAATAAGCTAAATAAAATAAAATATTTTTTCATAGAAATTCTCCTTAAGTTTCATACTATTATTATAATATAAAACTCAAGGAAAATAAAAATTGCTAATTTTTTATTTAATGTTACCAATTATTTCGGAAGTAATATCTTTTCCGCCGTATAAGACAACGCTTTTTGCAAAAATAAACTCATATCCGTCTTTTTGTGCTTTCTTTGTTATTTCTGCTTTTATGTTTTTTTCGATTGAAGAAAGTCTGTTATTGTAGTCTCTTTCCAGTGCATCTTTTTTTGTGTTAAATTCCTTCATATATTTATCTTCTATTAACAATACTTTTGCGGGATCTTTTTCGTTTGAGATTTCCCCTCTTGCATTAACTAAAATTTTATCTAACTCTGCAATTTTTTTATTGTGCTCGGCCTTAAGTTGTTTTACTTGTGAAGAGTTTGCAACCAGTTGTTGTAAATCGACAACTCCGATTTTATCATCTGCAAACGCCAAATTGGTAGAGAATAGCAAAACTGCTAAGAATAAACTTTTTTTCATATTTACATCCTTTCTGTTATTTTGTTTTATTCTTTGTTATCAAAAAAAACAATTAAACAGTTGGATAAAATTTCTTTTTTAAGATTGAAATCATTAAAATTTTGAATTAAAATGTGGTTATGATGAAGGTTATTTTTACAATAATTTTGGGATTGTTGATTTTGCCTGTAATGGCAGAAGAATCTTTGATTGAGAAAGATACTCAAGTCGTTAAAGAGGTTTATAAATTACAAGGTCAGATTGAGTATGATGACAATCTTGTGGAGACAATATATTTGGATGAAAATATAGAAAAGCCGCAGGTGAATATCCCAAAGCGCTCGTTGACCCTGCCAATCGGGGTCTTGAACATAACCTCAAATACTAATAACCAAAGAAGTGCACTTGCAAGAGCTTCAGTAAACAGAGGTTCTTTAAAAGATATTTTACCTTTAAGCGGGCAAATAAATGAGCAATTAGGAGCCGGCTTTTCTTACGGACAACTCTGGGAGCAAGAGTTATCAAATTTTTCACAAATGGAAAGTACTACTGCGTTTTTCGTAAGATATGACACTCCTCGTTGGCTTTCTTTGACGACTTCAGTTCGTCAATCTGCAATGTCAGACATAGGAAGAGAATACAATATGTTCAGAATTTCTCCTGAGTTACATTTGACCGATAAATTAACATTAAAAGACTCATATTCAAGTTATATGGATAAAACTCGGAATAAAAATGAGATTACATTAGTTTATACTCCGGCATTAAGAAAATATGCGGAATCTTTGAAATTTGAGTTGGGTGTTGCTGAAACATATTATCAAACAGGGCGCAGAAGTTCTCAAGTTAAGTTTTCTACGGGATTTAAGTTGTAAAACAATTGTAGGTTAGTTATAATTTATTTATGGAATTAGATAGAAAAAGAAATAATAATAAGAAAAGAAGGGTTGTAAAAAAAGAAACCTCCGCTCAAAAGAATTTGAAGAAGGAGAAGGGTTTGGGTAAGACTCCCGTGAAAAAAAAGAACAATTCCGGTAGTGGAGTTTATTATTCGTTTTTCACTATTATTTTATTTTTGTGTTTAATTCAAATAACTATAAGTGCTGTTTTGAATGTTTCGAAGGTTGTTTCGTATAAAGCTAAAATTGTTCAAATTTCAAAAACACGAGATGCAGCAAAAGCTTTAAATGAACAGTTGAAAGATAACATAAATAATTTCTCAAATGTTGCTGGGCTTGAAGCTATAGCAAGAAATAATTTGAAAATGTCTTCAGATGATGAGGTTTTGGTAATAATAAATACGGCTAAAGATGAGGTTAAAGAAGAGCGTCCGAAAAAGATGGGTTTTATAAAACATGATTAAAAATTTGATTCAAGAAGCTTTTTTGCTTAAATCAAAAGGCTATTATAAACATGCAATTGAAGTTTTTTATAAAGCACTGGAACTGGATAATAACAGTTTGGAACTTTTGCTGGAAATTGCTGATGCATATTATTTATTGGGAGAAACAGAACATTCGATTGGTTATATAGAAAGAGTTTTAGAGAAAGACCCTGCTCATGTGTCTGCATTAAAATTGTTGCAAAAAATCTTTGTTAACAATGAGGCATGGGCTGATGCTGTTAAAACAGCGCAATCTATTTTCGGTATTACCCAAAAAGATGAAGATTTAATAAGTGTTTTGAGTTTGTTGAACAGAGCCGGTTGTTATGATGAAGTTGTAAATTTTGTTTCTGAAAAAGATATGCCTTCTGTTTTTTATGAATATGCCTTTGCAAAATTTATGTTGAAGGATTATTCTTCGGCTTTGGAATATGTAAACAGAGCTTTAAAAGACGGTGTTGAAAATGATGCTTTGATGTTATTAAAAGGCAAAATTTTATTTAAATTAAACAGAAAAGATGAGTGTGTCGAGTATTTAAATAAATTTAAAAAGGATTCTAAAAATCCCGATGAATGTTGTTTTAAAGGTTTGGTCTATCAGTATTTAGGTGAATATAAAAAAGCTTTGGAGAATTTTAAAATTGCAATAAAAGCATTCCCTAATCACGATGAATATTATTACAATTGCGCAAGTACATATTTTAAAATGGGCGACATGCAATCTGCAAAAAAATACTACAACTTAGCAATCTCACTATCTCCTGATAATCAAACTTATCATTTTGCTTTAGCCAACTTGTATTATTCTGAACGTCAATATAAGAGGGCTTTAGGTGAACTTAATTATGATTTCTTTGAGGCAAGATTGCTTAAAGCAATTATTTTGTATGATTCAGGATACTTTGCAATCGCTAAAAAAGAGTTGGAGTTATTAAGCAAAGAAGCTCCGGATAATCATTTAATATCCGAGTATAAATCCAGAATTGAACAAGAACTAAGGCTTAATTAAAAAAGGTTGTTGTCTTAAATAAAGAATAAAAGTACTCAAGTCTTTCATTGTTATGCAAATACCAGTATCCGATTAAAGTCTCGAATGCGGTAGATTGTCTATATGTTGCTTGAATTGCTCGTCTTCCAACCGGAATCGGCAAGTTTCTGGCTCTTCTTGCAATCTCCTGTTCTTCTTCTGTAAGCTTGTCTGTTATAAAATCAAGCATTTCTTTTTGAAATGTTGCATTAACTCTATCTGTAGTAATTTTGTGTAATAATTTCGCATTAGAAGTTTTTGTGATTGTATATGTTCTTACAAATACTTCCCAAACAGAATCTCCGATATGTGCGTAATTTCTTAATGCATAAATTTCGTTAGTCATAAAAACCTTTCATCTATATTATACAACTACGTTTTTAAAAACTTTGTAACGAAATGTAACAAATTGTTCGAAATTATTAAAGTTTTTATCTAAATGTGCCGATATACATATTACCAAAGGGATTATAAGGAAAAAACAATGGGATTAAGTATCGCACATACAATGAATAATTCACAATTTGAGAACAAGGAAAATTTGCGTAATGCTGCAAAAAATATCCTAAATCGTCAAGGTGCATCTCAAAAAGTTGCAGAAAATATGTTGCAAACTGTTTTTGGACCTGTAAACAATGTCCCACTTAATTCCGGTGCTTATAATACAGCTTTAGCTAATCAATTTGCGGTTGATAAAAACTTAAAAGAAACTTTAAAATATTTAAAAAATCAATCAAGTAAGAAAAATCTTAAAACACCTGTATTTGGTGAAATTTGGGAAACATTTAACGAAGATTCTGAGAAGTCTGAATATGTCGGAGAGCTTCTTGATTTTGAAATTGATAATTCTGTTAAGAATATTTTTATAGCAGCTTAGTTTATTAAAACTTTTACAACAACTTTCTTAACAGTAGCCTTGTCTTTATATGAAATAGAAGGCTTATGAGCGTCGTGCGGGAAAAGTACTAAAAAATTTCCCTCTGAAAGTTCTAAATATTCGTCTTGTGTGTTTAATTCAAAAAATTCTATATCTTTTTCAGAATCATATTTTATACAAGAAGTGCAATTTGAAATATTAGTAACTCCAATGAGTTCTTTACCTTGAATCATATATTGAATATCAATGTATTTTTTGTGTGCTTCATACTTTGCTTCTGTTTTTGTTTCATATTCTTGCACATTTGCGTAAATGTTTTTACCGTCAATTTCGTATTGACCGCAATCAATATTTTTTAAATCTGTAGTTTTTAGCCATTCAAAACCTTTTTTTAGTGATTCTGAAATATTAAAATATGTGCTTGCATTTTCTAAATAATCTTTAATCATATAAATCCTTTCAATAGCTAAAACTCTTATTATTAGTATGATATAACAAAATTTTAAAAAAGTCTTCTTAATAT
>JAFQNY010000139.1 GCA_017395765.1 bacterium | reverse complement strand
GATGGTTGAATCTCTTTTCTGAAGTTTAAATTTCTGTCTAAAAGTTTTTGGATATCTTCTTTATTTGATTTTTTTAGTTCGAATTCTGCTCCTAACAAAATATATTTTCCGTCTTGGAGCATTGAACTTCTATAATTAAATCCCATTTCAGATTTTTCTTTATAGACAATTTCTTTTTTCTCTTTGTCAAATAAGCAACAGCGAATCAAATTGTCAGAAATACATTGTCCATGACAGGATGCATTCATATATATTTCTCCCCCTATAGAACCGGGAAAGCCAATCATAAATTCAAACCCGCTTAATGAAGCATCACAAGTTTTTTGAGCTAAAAGAGGTCCTTTTACTCCGCAATCAGTAATTATTCTGGTCCCGTTAATTTCATAATGACACATTTGTGTTGTCAGAATAATATCCCCTTTATAACCGTTGGAGGAAATTAAAACATTTGAACAATTTCCTAATAAAATATAGTTTTTTAAATCTTTTAGCAGATATACAAGTTCTTGTTGTGTTTTAGGAAACCAAACTCGGCGAACTTCTCCTCCTATTTTAAAGGAAGTATGTTTTTTTATTTCATAGTTTTCTTTAAGCTCTATTTGCAAGATTTTTCTCCTCAAGATATTTTCCGAGATTTGTAATAGTTCCAGCACCTAAGCCGATAACTATGTTTCCTTTTTTTAAACTTGGTAATAGTTGTTCCGCAACGGTTTCAATTGAACCTTTAATATGTTCAAAATTACAGTCTTTAGCAAAATTTTCGCCGGTAATTCCTGAAATAGGGGATTCCGAAGCTTCATAGACATCCGTCACAATAACTCTGTTTGCATTATAAAAAGATTCTTTGAATTCACTCCATAAGCTATTTAAACGTGTGTATCGATGCGGTTGAAATACCGCAACAATATTTTCTTTTCCAAATTTAGCAGAAGCTCCTTCAAGTACAGCTTTAATTTCAGTCGGGTGATGTGCGTAATCGTCGTATACTTGTATTTCATTAAGTTCGCAAACTTTTTGAAATCTTCTTCCCATACCTGTAAATTCAGAGAAGAAATCTTTTTTACAATCAATAGTCAGGCCGGCTTCATTCATTGCTGAAGCCACTGCTAAAGCATTGTAAATGTTGTGAGTTCCTGTAAGTTGAATAAACATATTTGTCAAAAACTCGTTGTTATAATAAATGTCAAAACGAGTTCCTATGGCTGATGTCTGGATATTTTTTGCTACGTAATCAGCATTATTTAATCCGAAAGTGATAAATTTACCATCGAGCTTTTTAATTGCATCATTATCAGCGTTAACAATAACTTTTTTTGACTGTGAAATAACTTGATTAAAAACACGGATTATTCCGTCTAAACCATCCTTATAAAAATCTAAATGATCTTCTTCAAGATTGTTGATAACTAAAATGTCCGGATGGTATTTGACTAAAGTTCCGTCGCTTTCATCGAGTTCTGCTACAAAGAAATTCCCACTCTTGTGTTGAGCGTTGGTGTTGAGGATTGGGACAATACCCCCGACTACAAATGCAGGTTCTAAACCAGCGTTATCCAGAACAAAAGAGCAAAGCCCACTTGTTGTGGTTTTGCCATGTGTACCTGCAAAACCAATAAAACATTTATTATGTTTCTGAGCAGATTCGGCTATTTCTTTTAACAAGTCAGAGCGATGATATATTTTTAATCCAAGCTCTCTAGCTTTAATTAATTCCGGATTATTATCTTTAATAGCAGTGCTTACAATCACTGCATCAATATTATCGGTTAAATTTTCAGCACGATGGCCAATATTTATATGCGCACCTAACTTTTTTAGTGCATCAATATATTTACTATCGACAATATCTGAACCTGTGACAGTGTGACCATCTTCTAAAAGATATTTAGCCAGTCCACTCATTCCGATTCCGCCAATAGCTATAAAATGATATTTTCCCAATTTTCTATCCTCTTAAAACCTTATTATAATTATAGTATAAAGGTGTTTGAAATGTATATTTCAGGAGTTATTTATATGTAACAAAATGTAAAAAAGTTTTTTTATTTTAGAAAATATGAATATTAGCTGTAGCTAAGCGTGAACAAAAGTAAGAAGAATTCGATAAACGAGCTAAATCCATTTAATTCAATTTTTCCTTTAGTTCTTGAACTTCGTATTTTAGCCTGTTCAGTTCACATGCAATCGGATCCGGTATTCTGTTGTGCATAAGTACACCGTCTTCTCCGACACATTGTCTGTGAACAACCCTTCCCGGAATACCAACCACTGTAGAATGTTCAGGCACATCATCAACAACAACAGAGCCGGCACCTATACGAACATTGTCCTCAATTTTAATATTTCCTAAAACTTTTGCTCCTGCACCTATAATAACATTGTTACCGATGGTAGGGTGTCTTTTCCCTGTATCTTTACCTGTTCCGCCTAATGTAACTTGTTGGTAGATAAGAACGTCATCTCCAATTATAGCGGTTTCTCCGATAACAACCCCTTCTCCGTGGTCGATAAAGAATCTGTTGCCGATACTAGCTTTGGGGTGAATTTCTATTCCGGTAAAAATTCTTGTCCAATATGATATAAATCTTGGCAAAAACGGAACATTCCAATAAGCTAACTTATGAGCAATTCTATGCATTAAAAGAGCTTGAAACCCCGGATAACAAAAAATAACTTCTGCTATATTATTTGCAGCCGGATCTTTTTCGTAAATTACGTTTATATCTTCTTTTATCTTATTTATTGCTCGTATTAACATAATTAACTCCCTAAACTTTTATGGGTACCCTCCTTTTTGAGAAGGTTATTAATATTACCAAATTGACAAATACCTGTCACCACCATCCGGGATGATTGCGACGATTAAATTTTCCGGATTGTCTTTAGCAAGTTTTTCTGCAGCCAGTATATTTGCACCGGCAGAAATTCCTACGAAAATTCCATTGTTTTTAGCAATATTTTTTGATTTTTCAATTGCCTCATCGCTTTTTATGGTTAATATACCATCAAGTTCTGAAAATTTTGAGATTTCAGGTTTGAAATTTGCACCTATACCTTGTATTTTATGTAGTCCGGCTTCTCCTTCCGTAAAAAGAGGGCTTTCTGCAGGTTCTACACCAAAAACTTTTACTTTTTGCGGTAAAAATTTTTTTAATCCAAAAGCTGTACCACCGGTTCCAATTCCCGCAACCACAATATCAACATTATTTTTGGTATCGAATAAAATCTCTTTTGCTGTTTGTTCGTGAGCTTTTGGATTGTCAAAGTTTGAAAATTGCATAGGAATCCAACTGTTTTTATACTTTTTTTGTAATTCTTGAGCTCTATTTACTGAACCTTGCATTCCTTTTGAAGCTTCTGTCAGTACAATTTCTGCTCCATAAGCAGCGATTGCTTTTTGACGTTCAATAGACATATTTTCCGGCATGCAAATAATCAGTTTTAGGCCAAGAACTGCACATACCATAGCCAAGCCTATTCCTGTGTTTCCGCTTGTCGGCTCGATTATAACAGTATCTTGGTTTATTTTGCCACATTCTAAAGCTGATTTAATCATTGAATAAGAAGCTCTATCCTTAATCGAGCCGGATGGATTAAAATTTTCCATTTTTAGCCAAATATTATCTTTATAAATTACCATTGGCGTATTGCCGATTAAATCAAGTATGTTATTGTAAATCATCTCTTACACCAATTTAGCAAATTTTCGTTTACCTGCTTGTAAAACCTTATCCATGTTTGGAGTTACAACAAAACCCATCTCAGAAAGCTTTTCTCCGTCGAGTTTTACACCTCCGCCTTGTATGAGTCTTTTTGCTTCACCTTTGCTTGCTACAAAGTTTAAGTTTACAAGTAAATCCAGAATTGAAATTTCAGATTCTATTTTAACATCTTCTATATCATCAGGAATTCCTTTGTTAGACACAACATTTATAAAATCAGCTTGAGCCTTATCGGCTCCGTCTTTACCATGGTATTCCTCAGTAATCATATGAGCTAATCTCATCTTTATATCTCGAGGGTTTATTGTATTAGCTTCTATTTGTTTATCCATTTCAATTAATTCAGTTTGAGGAACATCTGTTAAAAGCGAATAGTAACGAGTAATCAACGTATCCGGAATGCTCATTAATTTACCGAACATATCTTTAGCGCTATCTGTTAGTGAAATGCAGTGTTCCGGATATGTTTTAGACATTTTAACAACTCCATCCGTACCTTCAAGAAGAGGTAGCATCATAACAAGTTGTGGATGTTTTTTACCATAAGCGGTCTGTATATCTCGTCCTAAAAGTGTGTTAAATCTTTGGTCAGTGCCGCCTAATTCTATATCAGAATCGATAGCAACTGAGTCATATGCTTGCATTAATGGATAGAAAAATTCGTGTATAGCAATAGGTCTTCCATCTGCATATCTCTTAGCAAAATCATCTCTTGTCATCATTTGTGCAACTGTTATTCGAGATGCAAGTTTAAGCATATCCGTAAAGCTCATTTTGTGTAACCAATCGGCATTATTTGTTACTTCTGCATTAGTTACATCAACAACTTTTGACATTTGTTCAAAATATGATTTCGCATTTTCGTCAACCTGCTCTTTTGTTAAGGCCGGACGGGTATCTGTTTTACCGGATGGATCTCCGACCATTGCTGTTGCTCCGCCAACTATAAGTACTATTTTATGTCCCAGTTTTTGGAATTCACGCAATTTTCTCATTACAACAGTATGCCCTAAATGTAAATCAGGACGGGTTGGATCCATTCCCAATTTGACTCTTAAAGGTGTGTTTGTATCATGTGCATGTTGCAATTTTTGAGCTAATTCGTTAACTCCGCCGGGTAAAACCTCTGCGTTGCGAGTTAGTTGCATAGCTTGTTCTATGAATTCTTGTCTTATGTCTGTCATTTTTCTATCCTTGTTAATTTGTTATATATTAAAATAGTAGCATTTAAATATTATTGTTCAATGTAGCCAATATATGGTAAATTTCTATAGTATCCGTCATAATCAAGACCATAACCCACCAAAAATTTGTTATCAACCTCAAAACAAAAATAATCAGCGTCTATATTTACTTCTCTTTTAACTTTTTTATCTAATAAAGAACAAAATTTTAGAGATTTAGTTTTGAAATTTAAGTTTATAAAATCAATTAAAAATTTTGCGGTATGACCTGTATCTATTATATCTTCAATTATCAATACATTTTTATTGTTTAAATCCGGAAGGGATATATCTACTGCATTGACTTTTCCGCTGGAATTAAAAGCGGAACCGTAGCTTGAAAGTCTTATAAATTCCATTCTAAGTGGCATTGTTAGTTTTTTAGATAAGTCTGTCATGAATAATACTGACCCTTTTAGAACACAAATAAGATAAATTTC
>JAFQNY010000138.1 GCA_017395765.1 bacterium | reverse complement strand
CTTAAATGTTAAATGTGATGCATATATCTTTTGAGATTCTGACGACGCAGAATCCTCTCTTGAATATGCTTTTTGAAACGCATTTTTATTAACACTTATTGTTGAAGGAAATGATTTTAAGGCAATTATGGAATTAAGCTTCATATATCACCTATAGCTGATAAGAGAACGATCTGTCAATTGCACTCGAAACAGCACCTTTACAAGATTCTAACTCTTTTTGAACCATTTGCAGACGAGTCTGATATTCTTGCATTTGAATATCCAAACGCTTTTCTAATGCAGTCAACTTATCTCGCCTTGCTTCTAATTGCTTTACGGCCGGATTATCCGGATCCAAATCATTACCCAGTGACAAAATTTCATCTGAAGAAGCACAGAGTTCCATTTTTGCAGAAGATATCCACTGAATCTTTGTTTCTAAAGTTAGTTGATACGCTGTCAGGTACATCATTCGGAATGTAGATGTAATTAATCCCATAACACTTGTCCTTCCGGTATTATCTTGTTTCGTTCAAGTTTTTGCCTTTCAGGAATGTATGTTCGTTACTTTCAGCGATTAAGCTTTCCATTTTGTAAAGCTGATGTTTGTGATAGTTAACACGATACTTTGCCATTTTCAGTTTTTGCCTGATTGTCAGCATATCCTTTAGGCTCGACAGTAAACTAGCTAATAATGCTTTTAGAGGGTTCTTTCTTTTAAAGAAAGAACGAGCAAAATTAATAAAGTTTACTAACCGTTTCATATTGTCTTGTAGTTCTTCACGCATAAGAGTTCACTCCTATACAATATAAGCCTACATGTATTATAAAACATGTGAGTCTAAATAATTGCCGTGTTATAAAGATTTTTGTTACATTTGTTAACATGTTATTCTTAATCAGCTCCCGATTGATATTTGTTAGTAAAAAGAAACCTTTTTTCATACGATGCAGTCTGCTTATTATTAGATAACGGCATTTTTTTCAAAAACTTTAATTTTTTTCTGCCATAATAATCCTGTTCGTTACAAAAATTTACAAGACTAGATATAGCTTTACATAAAGCATTATTAACAAACAAATTGTCAAACATTATCCTAAAAAAAGTACGTCCTTGCATCTTTCACCGAATATAAATTATGAACCTAACTCGTCAATCTTCTTACTGTTGCTTTCCATTTCTTCTTTTAGCATTTTTCTTACAATATCGCTTTGTGTATCTAACATTTTGCAAACCGTTTCAATATTAGCAACTTTTTGAGAAAGGATTGTATCAGCATTAGACAAAACATTTTGAGAAACTGATTGATAAGCTGATAATGCAGCAGATGAAGTTCCCTGCATTAAATTACCCATTACAACCGCAGGCAAACCAAAAGTGCCCAAATAAGGAGCTGCAGCCGTCATAATACCGCCCCATCCGGAAACAATACCAGCTAAAGGCATTAGTACATTAGCCGCACCAATTCCGTAACCGTTAGCGGTTCCTACGCCATAAGCTGCAGTACTTGCAATATCCGCAATACTGCCTATTCCGGAAGCAAAACCTGTCGGAGAACCGGCAGAAGAACCGTATCCGTATAACAAACTTCCTATTGAAGAAGCACCGCCTGTGGCATAACCGCTTAAACCTGCCGCATAACCACTTGGGAATCCTGAATAATTTCCGAGACTGTTAACACCAAAAGAAGAATAGTTTCCGTTTAAACCGCCAGTACCACCGGTATATTTTGTCCAATAAGACGTACCGGGAATATTCATCGCAGTAGTTCCGCCTAACGCAGTCATAAATGCAGACGGAGCAAATAAACTTGCTAACTGATATAAAAATCCGCCGGCAGCCTCAAAGCCAGTACCGGAAGAACCTGAACCAGCAACAGTTAAATCTCTTAAACGGTCATATGTTTCATACAACATTGACTTGGCGTCACCTGAAGCTGAGCCGTATTTATGTGCTATTACTAAGTATCCGTCATTTTTGTAAGCCATTTTTCTTAAGGGAATAAGATAATAAGGTAATATGGAAATAAGTTTTTTAAAATTTCTTATTTGCTATTTCTTATTTATTATTCCTTCCTTTCTTTTTTATTTTAGTTTATTTAGCCGATTATTTATGGGACAGGTTATATATTTACCCCTATCCGCCGAATGTCTTGAAGGATTTATCGACGTTATCTTTAACAACTTTTGATACCGCATCGATTTCTGTAGAAAGAGCATTGTGCTCAGTATCAAGTTGTTTAAGTCTTAATTCAAGTTGTTGATCTTGCTGTTGAATTATTGAAGTCTGAGCGTTAATATCTTGAACCATTTTATCGTATTTAGCGTTTTCGTAATAGTATTGGTTCATAGCGTCTTCATAAGCAGCATCATCAGTTATTGTTTCCATATTTAATTTATATGTAACAGTGTCATTTTCTAATCTTACGGAAACAAAACGACCTTGCGCATCAGTTTCTAATAAAGCTTTTTCCGTCTCTTCAATTTTAGTTGAAACATAAGTTGCGTTATAATATGCAAGTTTATCTTGATTGTCAATATGATTAATGCCTTCGCCACTTAATGCACTATTAGCCAAATCATCATATGTTGTATAGTAAACTATACCATTTAGTTTAAATTGATAAATACCGCCGGTATAATTTCCTGTTTCTAAATTGTAATACTTATCAAAGTTAGTTTTGACATCCAACTCAGCCATATCTTTCATAATTTGCTCGATTTCGGCTTTTTGGTCAGGAGTTAATTCACTTAAAGCATTTAACTCACAGTTACCGATATATTCCGGCAAGTTTAAACTTTCAATAGTTGCTCCCGCTAAATCCATTGTACTTTTAGCAGTTTCCATTCTTGCTTTTCTGTTATCAATCTCGGTCTGCATACCATTAATAGATTTAGTTTCAACACCGGCAGGAATTGTAGTGTCATCAATATAATACTGAGGAAGTATAGTTGCAGTTCCCGCAGTTCCTGCTCCGACTAGAGCATCTAATTCTTTTTTCAAAGCAATTGCATTGTTGGTTTCATCGTAAAAAACCTCTTCCGGATTTATTTCACAACCGTTTGTATTCCAAGTTGTAATCGCATTCGCAATCTTTGTTTTTAAATCGCCTTCAGCCATATTTGCATATGACACGTATGTATAAGTATCTGATTGAGGAGTTACAGTTTCTCCGTTAGGGATCTTAGTAGTACCATCTGCAGTTGATATATAATCTACACCGTCAAAATAGTACTCAACATCATCACTTCCTGTATAAAGCGGATAATTTTTACCGTCTATTTCAGTTGTCTTTGCTTGATAAACATTATAAGTATTATCATCAACCTTTTCACTATTAATGATCCGAGTTCTTGTTACTGAATCTTTATAGTTTGCAATATATGACGCATCCGAAAGAATTGATTCATATTCAGCCTTTGCAGTTTCATAAGCCTCTTTTGCAATAGCTTGCATTGTTAAAGCATCTTGAATTGCCGCAACTTGCCCTGAATAATTATTAGTTATCAAATCAGGAGATTTTGCAAACTGCACTTGAGGATCATTCATCAACTTTTGAGAGCCGGTATATACATCTTGATAGGAATGGTGAGTTACGACATAGTTATAATTTTCATCCTTCGTAGCAAGTTGTTGCCAACTGTCAATTGTTGACGCATTTATTCCGTCTGTAAAAGAATATTGAGTTTTTGTATAATCCTGCGTACTCGGCGGAACAGGAACACTTAAGCCCAACATTTGATTAAATAAATTAGCACTTTGATTCGCCAAAGCAGTTCTTGCTTGGTTAATTTGTTGTCCTTCATATTCGCAATTTGATCTTCTTGCTACCAGAGCCAAGTGTCTGGCTTGAGATGCTGCCATACCCATTGATGGATTCTCCTATATTTTACTGTTGTTAATTTTTATAATGATAATGTACTATAAGTCAATATTTTACTAATAACATTATATAGTAGGTTCACCTTTTTTTATAAAAAAACAAAAATAAAATCATCTATTTAATGTAGGCATATAGACAAAAATCGGATTTTTAGATTACAACCGTTAACAATTATGCTATAATAATTTTTATGAGATTTTTTATTACACTGCTAGTTTTTTTATATACATTTATAAACGCAACACCAACTTTCGCAATCGAAAATATACTTAAAGATATTGACGGCGAAACGGGAGATATTATTGAGCTTGAAGATGTAATAACAGATGAAGAATGGTACTTTGACATGGGCGGAAAAACACTCCGTGAAAAAATAACCGAAATCAGAGCCAAAGAAATAAAAGACATTTCAAAATCTCATTACTTATTAGAAGAAATTTTAACCAAGAACTTTGAAAAAGGCCCAATCAAGACAATGCATTTATTTGGGTACTACAGAGCCGGATTAAACAGTGAATACGAAAACTCTGACCACGATTTGTATTATGGATTTAATGATATTGATGCAGGTATTAACGGGAAATTACGAGACGGGAAGTCTTATTACGAAGCTCGTTTGAGATTCACTCCTCAAAAAGACCATTCATTTTTGAGTTTTATGCCCAGCAATATGTATATCGCTAACGCATCCATCCCTCATCATACAATAATTGTCGGAAACACCAGAACTCCAACCGGTTATGAAGGTGCAAAATCATCCGTCGTAATTCCGCTTGTTGCACGTTCACAAATTTCCAGAAATTTCGGCAACACAAGACAGCTTGGGGTTAGAGTAAAAGGAAACTACGATTTAATAGAATACGATCTTGGCGGATATAGCTCAGATACTTACTTCGAAAAATTTTTCCCGGGAGCTGAATTTGCAGGATGGGTATCAATAAAACCTTTAGCCAAAACAAAAGGTAAGTACGGAAGATTAAGAATGGGAACGGGACTGACTTCCGGTCAAAATGATTCCGAATATACAGTAGTCGGAGCTTATACAAGCTACGAATATAAAAAGTTTTACGCCAACTTTGAATGGGGAAAAGCGAACGGCTATAACGGCGCAAAAGGTTTAAGCACAAAAAAAGCCGAAGGCTTATATACAACTCTAGGTTACAGAATAACCCCTAAAATACAATTAGTTAGCCGATACGATCAATACAAACCTGATTTAGACAATTCGGATGAAACAAAAAGAGAATATTCTGCCGGAATAAATTATTTCATAAAAGGTCAAGCCGTTAAACTTATGCTAAACTACGTTTTTTGCCAAAACGATATAGCTAAAGATTCACACAGAATCATTTTAGGCACGCAATTACTCCTTTAAGCGTATTCCGCATAAGCCTCAGGAGATATTTGCACATCAACATGAGTTCCTTCGGCAAGTACGTGACTAAATAAGCCGGTAGCTCTTAACTCAGCGGCTAATTTATCAGCATCACCGTTCGCATCAATATCTATTTTAGGATTTTCAGCGTTATGATGTGAAGCATACCCTCCAACTTGGTGAGGAGAGCCTTTAACACCTGTAGCTAAAGCAGAGGTGATAACCAAATCTCGACCTATTTTTTCAGAAACTAATTCAAGAATTTCACTTGTACCTTTTCGTGCATATGGAATATCCGTTCTAAATGTATCTGCCACACTCCATCCTTTACCACCGGTTAATTTTTCTAACCTTGGATCATTTTTAGCGGCAGATTCTGCAGCGGATTTAGTTTTATACTTAAGATAACTATTATCAACCTCAGAACTTGAAACTTTTAAAGAATAAGTTTTTGGCTTAGCCGGAGTTGAAGATATATATCGAGTTGTATACTTATCAGAGCTTAAAGTACTTTTAACCTTGTAATCAAAATTAAAATCCGACCAATTAGAGAGAGTATTATTATTCAAAACAGGTTCGAATTTATAATCAAAATCATAAGATTTAGTAAAAGTATCTCCCACATAATCATTTTTAAATGAATAATTATTCTGAAACCAAAAATTAGTACTTGGTTTAAAAAACGAAAAGTTAAAACTGTTGCACAAAAAATTATTTGACAATGTAAATAAACCAAAAGGAGAATTCCACCCCTGTGTTACGGGTAATGACCACGAGGTGAAACTAAAAACCGGATTATTAAATTGAAAATTAAATTTTTCTATAGACATAATACTCCTCTATTTATATAAAGTATATATTCTTGTGATAATTGCCTAAAATTTTTAAAATGTAAACTTTTATTAAACAATTCAGAACCTTTACTGAACAAATTTAAAATGCTATTATTGTTTTATGCAAAATTTATACATAACATCAGGAATAAAAGGCGAAGGAAAAACATTTTTAAGCGCAGGCGTTGCTGCCACCTTGCAAAGCTTGAATTATTCCACATGCGTATATAAACCTATTCAAACAGGAGCAACTGAATTTAACGGGTTTATGCAGTCACCTGATATAACCTTTATCAAAACCATAGACCCATATATCAAAACACATTTTACCTATTTATTTAAAACAAATTCCGTACCTCTGATTGCTGCGGAATTTGAAAATGAGATTATTGAAATAGAAACTATAGCCAGCGAATATGACAAATTAAAATTTGCTAACGATTGCACAATAATAGACGGCGACAACGGG
>JAFQNY010000137.1 GCA_017395765.1 bacterium | reverse complement strand
TTAGGCACAATCTTTTGCCGTACAGAGTTGTAATCCGACACAATTTTAGGATAATTATTGAGCGAATTTATTGCTTGAATGTTCATTATTTTGTCACACACTTTTTGTTCATACAAAAAGTGTCAAATAATTTTTTGCTATCCGGATCCATATTTTGTTACAAAAATTTACAAACCTTGTAATATTATTAAAGTTTTCTAAAATTATGCCGTTATTAAAGGTGTAGATATATTAGAGGTAATGATGAGTATTGGACCTATAGGTAAAAAACAAGATGTGAGATTCGCTAATTTTGTTGAAAATCATTCTAAAGAATCTATAAATAATACTATTTTTGATGGAAACTATTGGCAATCTCAAAATGAAGAGAGTTTATGGGGGGTGAATTTTAGTGCCCCTAATAACAATATTCAACCTGAAAAATCAGATTTTGATTGGCTTGAAAAAGATACAAAGGGTAAATATAATTCTGAACAATTTAATTTAGAAAACCTCAAACAACATTATCCTGAAAGTATTTATAATATTATAGAATCTACAGAAAATAAATCGACTGTCTATACAATAACAAACAAAAGTAACGGGAAAATTGCATACGTCTTTGATATCTATAAAGGAGATTCCTTGACAAGTATTGATTGTACTAAATTTGATTCCAATGATAAAGAGTTTGAAAAAATCAGTATTAATGACGGATTAATAACTTCAAAAAGACAAATTCTTCCAAATGGTAATATTAAAGATTCCAGATTTTATAATAATATTGTTACTAAAGAAATTCTTTTAACTCCGAATTATGAAGAGATTGAAACGGTTTTGTATTCAAAAGGAAAACCGTATAAAAAAACTAAAAATGAAAAGACTGAGATAAATTTTCTTGTTAATGATTTAAAGTCAATTTTAGATGACAAAAATCTGTTAGGGGTTTTAAATAATCCGGAAGGCTTATATGACTTGATTGATATGATAACTCAAAATAATGTCTATGAAGTTCTTATTGATTATAAGAATATAACAGGAAATGATTTGTTAGAAGTTTTGACTAAAGCTTCAGATAAAATGACAATTTTAAAAAATGGATTCAGTAGTTTTGGTTTTATGAGTCGTACTACGGAAAAAATTGAGCAATGTATGAGGAATTGTGCGCACAGAGATGGTTTTAATACAAATGAGGAAGATTATATCGCTAATTTGCTCATTGACAATATTTATGGTGTAGGTAGCGGAAGCCTTAAAAAAACATTAGATTACATAACTCAATATAATATTGAAGAAGTTCTCGCCAAATACAGAGAACTTGCTTCAAAAAAACATGAAGAATTATCTAAAAATCCGCTTATTCCTAAATACATTGTTGATAAATTTGCTCCGGAAGAAGGTTTGTTCAAAGCTATTTTGAATGAAAATAGTCTAAAAAATGAGCAACAACAAATTATATTAAAATTAATTAATAAATTTGGCATTATATTGAACAAAAATACATTAAATGAGTTCCAAGATATCGATTTTAATTTTATCTTTGAAAACAGCACCAAATATTGTGATGATATAAAGGCAAGTATGAAGTTGAATCAAGATAATCCGGAACGATTATTAATTGATATACAAAGGTTTATTAATAGAGGAACTTGTAAAGATGTTGATGTAACACGACCAAACGGTTTGTTTGATATAGATTTTAAACAAGGTAATACCGGAGATTGCTGGTTACTTGCAGGGATAATATCTATAATCAACAAAGATTCAGGTAAAAAATCTTTAGAATCCTTGATAGAAGTTGATAATGAAAAGGAAGTTGTTACTGTTAATTTAGAAGGTGTCGGTAAGTCATATACAATAAGTTTTAATGAAATTGAAGCTGCAGATCATTTGTCAGGCGGAGACGGTGATATCAGAGCCCTTGAATTAGCAATAGACAGATATCAACAGGAAATCGCTTATAGTGATGATTCAAGGTCTGGTTTCGATATAAATGGTAATAGTGTTGATTACAGTTATAAATTATTCTTTAACGAAACAGAAAATATTTCCGGCTATTCTAAAGAAATGGCAAAAGATTTCAATAATTCAAATAAATACTACAGTTTAGGTTCTTCTATATTTGAAATAGATAATTATGACATTGTTAAAGGGGCTCTTGTTGATGAAAACGATGTTCCTGTAGATTTTGTTTTAGCTCATGCATATGCGATAGTTAAAAGTGATGATAAATATGTATATTTAATCAATCCTTGGGAATCCTCTCAAACATTGAGAATAACACATGAGAAACTAAGCGAATTAAATCCTTCTATCGGTTGTAATAAATAACCTACACAAAACAGGTTTTAATAGCCTCAATCATGGATTCAGGATTAGCAATGTTTTTACCGGCGATGTCAAAAGCAGTTCCGTGACAAGGAGAAGTTCTGATAACATCAAGCCCTATTGTCATATTAACAGTTTTTTGGGAAGCAACTGACTTAATCGGAATAAGTCCTTGGTCGTGATAGCACGCAATGTAACAATCGTAAGGGATTTTGTCTCCTTTAATATAATTCTGAACTCCTTTAATAAAAGCTGTATCTGCCGGTAAAGGATTTGTTATATTGATACCTCTTGTTCGAATTATTTCCACGGCCGGAGTCATTATTTCCAATTCTTCTTTGCCTAATATACCGTTCTCACCGGCATGCGGGTTTAATGCGCACAGTGCAAATGCCGGTTTTTTGATATAAAGTTTGTTTTGAAAATAGTTTCTTAATCTTTCGACTTTTTCAATAAGGATTTCTTTTGTTAATGATACATCTTTTAATGCAATGTGTCTGGTTAAAAGTAAAACTCTAAAATCTTTTGAAACAAAGAGCATTTCTGCTTTTTGACCGTCATGGGCTAAAAATTTTTCTAAAACTTCAGTTTGACCGTTAAATTTATGTCCTGCAAGATGCATAGCTTCTTTTGAAGTCGGAGCCGTAACTATAAACTTTGGTTTTATTTCACAAGCTTTTTTTAGGCATTCATACGAAAAATTTCCGGCTTCAGCAGATATTTTACCCGGTTCGATTGCATGAGGATAATCAATATTTATGAGTTCATAATCAATGTTTAATTTACCGTATGTATTTATAACTTTTTGATTTGATATTATTACAATGTTCTTTGGCGGAAGATTTAACAGATTTAAAGCCTTTATAGTAATTTCAGTCCCGATTCCGTTAGGATCTCCTGTTAGTATTGCAATTTTTTCGGAATAATTATTCATGTCGCTCCAAGTATTTTAGAATTTCTATTAAAGTATTTGAATTACCTAGGTTTCCGGATTTTGTAATAATCCAACGGTTGTTTATATCTGCACAGATTGATATTGCTGGAGCAACTTCGTCAACAAGCCTTAATTCATTTGAATCGATAGCTTTGCAACATTTATAAGAAGTCTCTCCTCCAAGGGTAATTAATGTTACGTTTATTTTTTCTAACACTCGCTTTGTGAGCTCTGCTAAAAAGTCTGTAATCATTCCGGCAAGCTTATCTTTTGTAAGTTCAGCATTGAAGGAATCATCAGAAAAACCGTCAAAATTAGCAATAAGATTTGATGTGTGAACACAAATCGTAACCCCGCTTTTTAGGTTTGTAATAACACGCTCTGCTAATTCTTCGGTAACGCCTTCCAAAATAGTTTTTGTATCCAAGGCTATAAAATTAATATCATCAAATTCATCTGATTGTTCAAGTTTTGCGATTTGGTTTGCTGTAATTTGCGTCGCAGTACCTGATATAATTAATTTTGGTAATTTATTTATGTTTAGAGTACTTTCTTTTTTTTCTAATCCTGCTAACCAATATTTAGAAAGGATTTGAGCTCCGGCTGCAGTTCCTGTCGGTAAAAGTTTTTTATCACATTTTTTTATTGCCAGTGCAATTTGCTCAATATCTGTAAGCGAAGTAGCATCTGCTACTAAAAGTTTTTTTCCGGAACATATCAACTCATTAATTCTCATTAAAATCGGACCGGCTCCGTTCATAACTGTTCTTAAATCAATGTTTCCGACCAATTCGGATTCTTCAGGATTTAATTGGGAACACAAAAGAGTCGGAACATGGGATTCCGTTATCGGAGAATGAGGGTCTATTGCCATTTCCGTTCTGCCTATAGGAACACCTTTTGCCATATGATACCCCCCCACGGTTATACGACCTTCTTGAGGGAACGCCGGAATAATAATTGCAGCGTCGTATTCTAATATATTTAAGATAGTTAATGTTTCTCGAGCAATATGTCCTCTCAAGGTGGAATCTATTTTTTTGTAGAAATAATCAAACGAAAAATTTTCACAAAGAGTTTTGACCGATTTAGAAACTCTATCTATCGCATCTTCTTGCGGAACATTTCTGGACTCACTAGAAAGAGCCCAAACTTCGGTTCCTACTTTAACTTTCGGGGTGCAATCCGTATCTAAAAGGATTTTTGTGTTTGCACCTCTCTGGTGAAATTGCAGAGCTGTATCATTTGCTCCGGTTAAATCATCTGCAATAATCCCGACTATATCAGAAAAAATCATAATATTTGCGGCTAAGATTTAATTCTCTAAAAATATTTTGAGTACTTAAACCTTAGTTACTCCTTTCTATCCTTCAGCGTCTCTTTTTGAACCCAAGAGTCTTACATTGTTTGCTATAACTAAGAAACGTTCTTTTTCTTCTCCGGATTGATCAGTCCATTTGCTAATTGAAATACGTCCGTCAACCACAACTTGACGACCTTTTTTAATGTATTCACCGGCAAATTCAGCTTGTTTGTCCCAAACTTCAATGTTAAACCAATCAGTTACTTCTTCTTTTGTTTTTGAATCCCATCTGCCCACTGCTAACGAGAAAGTTGTTTTAACTTTACCTGATTCAAAATATCTAATTTCAGCATCTTGACCTGCTCTGCCGATTACGGTAGCTGTATTCATTATATTCTCCTTATTTTTTTATTTCTGTATTTTGTATTTTATTAACTTTTAATTCAATTTTTTCAGGATTATAAGAATCGTTAATGTATTCAATTTTCGCGTTTTTTAATAATCCGTCAGTAATATTTTTCAAAGTTTTTAATTGTTCTTGTGTTTCAAGGTAAAATTTGATTTCATCTTTCACTTTTGTATAAGGTGTTGTTCCTGGTTCGATTCTGTCTGTAACTTTAATAATATGATAACCGTAATTGGTTTTAACAGGAGTTTCAGATATTGTATTAGGTTTCATACTAAAAGCTGCTTGTGAAAATTCCGGAACCATAGCTTCCTTAGAGAAGAATCCTAATTCCCCGCCTCTTGCACCGCTAACTTTATCATCAGATTTGTTTTGAGCCAGTTTTTCAAATGCATCAGGATCTGCTTTGATTTCTTTAATTAGGTTTTCAGCTTCTACTTTTTTCTCTTCTAGAATTTTATCAACTTTAGCATTGATTTCTAAATTAGATAGATTTTTATGTTTCTTTTTTAATGTTCTGATTAAGTCTAGA
>JAFQNY010000136.1 GCA_017395765.1 bacterium | reverse complement strand
CACATAAAAATGACAGCGTTCAACCACAAGAACCAAAAGTTGCGAGCAAAATGGTAACAATCCCACTTGCGACATTGATGACATTGATGCCGTTAGCGGTTTCAAATAATGATGCAGTTGCGCAAACAAGAGCATCTGAACAGACAGAATTGTTAGCACAAAATACTACAAAAGCTTTACCGTTTGAATCTATACATATTGGTGCGTTTTATGAGATTGTTCATATTGAGAGATTTAAATTTGCAGGTAAAATGCAAAATTTAATATTTGCTCACGAGAGACATAAAGGATATGGAGCAAATGATGTAAATAGAGTTTTTGTAGTGCCGGATGGTTATGATGATAGGAAAAAACTTGCCGATCCTCCATTCGCTACAATTTTAAGATATCATAATATTGGTGCAAATGAGTATTGTGGTTTAATTGTTAGAGAGCCTTTAGAATCAAATAGCCGAGGTGCAAGTGAGATGGTGTCAGAGTACAAATTGCCTGATGATGTTGCAAATACTTTGGTTTCATTCTTAGCCGGTACTCTTCCAAATATGAAAAATAAAACACCAATGAGATTTGTAGAAACAACCAATCCAAAACGTATATTATCTTATCTAGAGGATGGTCTGGGTAGGATTATTAAACCGTAAAGTTTTGTAACAAAAATATTAAACTTTGAAAAAGGCTTAAAATACATGTTTTTCAATAGTTATAGAGAAAATTGAGATAAAAAACATGAAGTTTAACGACATTAATTTAATACGAAATCCTGAAGTGTCTGCCCCAGTAGCCGAAACCGGTGCCGGGGGTGGTGGTAATGTCGTAAAAGTCCAGATAGATTGGACGCAAGCTCCTTCTATAAATAATCCCAAAAGTGCAGAACAAATTGTTGAATATATCAACACATTAGCAAAAGATATGAATCCTGCTGATGTGTTGAAAGCTGTTCGAGAACAGTTTGGCGTAAGTCCTGCGATTGATGATGTACAATTAAAGGCTTATATTGACAATTCCAAACAAATTTATACGACTTTGCATCCGGAAACTCTTGAACAAGCCCAAAATGTTGAATATGAGGTAACAGATGAGCTCAGTGCAATGATGACTGAGTATGCCAAAAAATATGGACTAGAAGAAGATATTGATGTTATTAGAGCGCATATATTAACAAATGGGCCGGATCCGTTAGCCAAGGATATTATTGCCCAATTGGATGGTAATAATGAAATTGCTACTGTACAACATGTAAGAAATGTGTCGCCTGATGTGCCAAGTAACGTTACATCAAAGGCTGTTGTCTCTGCTAACACTCTTAAGGACCCTCAATTTAAACGTAAAGCTATACCTGAGCAAGCTTATACTGTTATGGAGGAATATTTAAGTAAAACTGATCCTAATTTCGATAAGCTTTCTGATAAAGAAAAAAAAGAAGTAATTAAGTCTAATTTTAAGTCTTTAATGGAGGTTTTAGGGAAATTAGATCCTGGCTTAAAAAATAAAAAGTTTGAAAAATTATCAGAAAAAGAACTTAAATCAATAATAGGTAAATCTACTCTGTTATTGCAGGTCTCTTATGATGAGAAATTGTCATTATCTGATTTGGCTGCAATGGATGTAAATCAATTGAAATCATTAATGAGTGATTCTGCGACAACTTTTATCTCAGGGATTTATGACGAAATAAAAGATGAAAGTATTACTTATTCAGAAAAAATTAATTTCTTATTTGATAAAATGCTTGAGGCTATGGACTCTTCTTATGCTAAAAAATCAGATAGTGAAAAAGCTAAAATTCGAGAACAGCACATTGCAAATATGTTGATAAAAGCCGGGATATTAAAAGATGGACAGAAACTCTCAGATATTAAAGATCCTGTGTTTAAGTCGAAGGTTGAAGCTTTTATGCTTAGTTTATTCGAAGGTGTTGCAAATGGTGATGAATCTATAGCAGATTTAATGAAAGTGACCTCCTATCGGATGCAGGATCGTTTTGCAAAATTTTGTAAGGAAAACATCTCTGAGGATCAGAGAAATAATAATGAAAATAAAAATTTAATTAGGGTTTGTGATGATATTCAATTAAAAAATCATATTATTAAATTACTTATTGAATCGAATCAAAATTTAAAGCCAGAGGATATCACAAATCAACAGATATATGATTGGTTAAATACAGAAGGTAATCTAGAGGGTATACCTAGTGAGTTAAAGACGGGTAATTCGGCATTATCCCGATTGAATACATTTTATGAAGAGATGATGAAATCTCCGCACAAGGATTATTTGTTAAAGCAAAAAACCTTGGAGCAATCTACTGTTCGTATGGAAGCGGCTATGCAAGGTAAAGATCCTTCTATTATTGTAAATGCTGATGTGGATTATATTCTTAAAAACGGTGGATTAGATAAAAACTTTGAGTATGTTATACAAAGATATATGACAGAACCTGCTCTCTTTAATCAATTAATGCTGATGTTAGAAGCTAAGGAGGTTGATACTACAGCTTTTAAAGAAAAATTTAAAAATCTGAACTTAGATGAATATAACCGAGTGAAATCCGTTTCTACTGGTGTTGCTGAGGAGATAGAGGCGGCTCGTCAAATTACTAATCGGGGATATTATAATACAGGTACACAAGAGAGATTGGTCGACAACTATGAGAACATTTCTCAATATTTAGATTCTGCCGAAGCTGAAAAGTTGTCAAAATTATCATCGCAGGATCCTAATTTTGAAAATACTCCATATTTTGACGCTTTTTATGGTCAGGGTATTCATGGTTATGGAAAGGAAGATGCGGCTCTAATATTATCTGAGACAGCTAAAGCTGAAGGTGT
>JAFQNY010000135.1 GCA_017395765.1 bacterium | reverse complement strand
TTGAATTCTTCATTATTTCTTCTCATAAAAGCGCACCCTCCTCTCCCAATATGCTGCGAAGCTTTTGCTTTGAGCGTTGTAAAAGATTGTCAATTTGCTTGCGGTTTTTTTTCATAATTTTAGCTATAATTAGCTTCAAATTTAAAAATAGTTTTACGATTTTATACAAATATAATTTCTTAACAATCTCGTTAACATTAATTGTTGAGTTGTTTTTGTATAATAATTTAGATATATTATTAAATATTGAGTTGTTAAAAAGTTATGGAATTGTATCATTCTTTTGCTTTTTATCTCTTTCATCGACCTATTTCCCATTTTGGTTAGTATTTGGGATTAGGAACTTAATTCATTATATAAAAGGCTTAAAGAATAAAAAATCTGAATAAAACTACTATAATTGGGCTGAACGCTTCCGACGTGATGATGAAGAAGATATATTTATTGATTGGTGTGAATCAAGAGACTTGGAACGTAAGTAAATAAACCTCTGGCGGAGGGTGTTGTTCACCAAGGTGATGTTTTTGTAAAGAGCTAGTATTTAAGTCAAAATTTAAAATATTTTGTGTCATTTAAATTGTAGTAATCATCCATTACAATATTATTCAAAAAAAAACCCCTGAAAGGGGGCTAAAATTTTGTGTAAGATGTAAGATATTTATAAGAGATGGAGGATGTAGAAAAATCCAAAAAATGACAATTTTTTGAGGTTTTTCTAATCCGACGTAAAGGTGTGTGAGCAGAGGGATATATGCGGGATAGCAGATATTCCTCTGCGAAACCGTTCCGCTATGCAACATTAAGCGATAAAATTATTACCGAATCTGTTAGCCCCGCAGAAGAAAGATTCTTGCATAACTTGTTGAAGGTTTCTTTTTTTTCTTCTTTTGTTGCCGATAACAGTGTTGCTGATAGCTTCAACAGATTTTTGGTATTGAGAAGTAACAAGAGAGTTGATGTATTTTTGAGAAGTAGTTTCAATGATTTCTTCTTCAGCATCGATAGTGTTAACAGCATCGAATTCGTTATTCAATTGAATAAAGAAATTGTTTAATTTGTTGATTTCTTCATTTTTAACTGTTTCAGTAACGAATAACATCTCTTAGCTCCTGTTGTATCTCTTATGTATATATAAAGTATTTATCGAATCAAAAATTGCCTTTTTTGTCTCGTTTTATTAAGTTTTGTAACAAAACGGGGCTTTTTTCGGATTTTTTTTAACAAAACTATATGAAAAAATTGTTAATTTACAAAACAGAAAGGAAATATATATGCAAAAAACGTCTTTAATTTGCAATAATTTTTCCGGAATAAATCGAACATCAGCTATTTTTGACAATTCCGTAATTACGGCTTCTGATATTCAAAATGTTGAATTGTTCTCAACAGAAACAAATTCAGGGGTAGGAATACGAACTGTTAAAGGTAATATTGCGGTAAGTGATTTTTTTCCGGAAGGAGAAACTGTCGTTAATATTTTTGAAAGTATTCAAAAAGCAAGAACACATTTTTTTGTGCATACTGAAAGTGCTCAAGAAGGAAAAATCTATTTATTTTCTCCTGAAACCGCAGAATTGACAGAAAAGGTTTCCGGTTTAAAAATTACCGGAAAATCTTCTGCGACTGATGTTACGCAGGGTTGGTCGGATTTGTGGGTTTTTTCTAACGCTGAAGACATGTTAACTATTGAACTTGAAAAATACAATGAAGAAGGAAGCCTTGATGAAGTTGTAAAAATGTCTCCCATAGATTCTGAGGGGCGAGAGGTTAAAGGTCTAGGTTTGGAGGTTTTTGCCGGTAGGCTTTGGGTTTTTAGTAACCAAATTTTATGGTACTCAATGCAGGAAAATATTTATGATTTTTCAACATCTGACGCAGAGGTTGTTACGTCAGCCGGATTCATAGAATTTGTTAAAAAGATTACGGCAATTTATCCTTATTTGGGAGCTTTAGCTGTGTTTCATAACAATTCTTCTTGTATGATTTCATTGGATGAAAGTTCTAAATCTTTTTATAAATCTTTTGATTCACCCGGAGGTTGTGCCGGATATAATGCGTTGGTTTTTCACGGTACCCAATTATATTTTTATGATGACACTAAAAAAGGGGTGTTTTCTTTTTTGCAGGTTGTTAATGGGGATAAAACTCTTGGTGATAATGTTGCATTGGATATACAAGATGAATTATTTAGAATAACTTCCGGATTTGTTGAAAATATTAAGACATTATCTGTTGTGACATCTGATAGAAATGAGGTTTGGTTTTTAATTCCTGATGGTGATGTCAAGTATTCAACAATTATGATTTATGACTATTTAAGAAAAACTTGGGTAAAAAGAAAATCTCAAAAGATAAACAGTTTTGCGATTGTTGGCGGAAAATTATATTCTGCAGGGAAAAAAATATATGAAGAATATGTGTCTCCTACTTTTGACGGGGAGTTTATAAAATCTTTTTATAACTGTACTCCATTGAATCTTGGGGTTGAAAACTCTTTGAAGATTCTTGCTTATCCACCTCGAATAACGATTGATATGTATTACAGTAATGATTTTTATATTGAATATACAAAAGATTATAGTCGTTTGACACAAAAAGTTCGTCATATTGTCTCGAAAACTTTGAAAGATATTTTATATTTTGATATTGATTATTGGGACAAATTTAATTTTTTACCGGAAAAAGTTAATGCAAGTAAAAAACTTCCGGCTACTTATTTTAAAACTTTGCAAATGAATTTTTATACACAAACTTCCGAACAAAATTTTTGCATCAATAATATTGAGTTCGGAAAAATAAAAGTGAAATCGTAATTATGAGAAATAATCTCGGAAAGGAAATATTATGGGTAAAAAAAGTTCAAGTAAAACAACTAATAAAACAGTTTATGGTAATACTACAACGACAAATCCTTATGTGACAAGCCAAACAACTAATAAGGGTACAACTTCTGTATTTAATAAAGGTACGGCTTATGATGCAATTAATAATTTTGTGAATTCAAATATGAATAAATTATTAGATGAATATTTAAATCCGACTTTAAATTCAACTTCTAACCAATCTAAATTAAATTCATATATTGATACTCTGAATTCTCAAACTGCCAAAAATTTGGAAAATAATATTATTAATCCATTATCTAGCAGAAATATGGTGCGCTCGTCACAAGCAACTGATATGTATAACAATTTGGCGCAAGCTAATGCCGGTAATATTGCTAATTATGCAAACGAGTTACTTGCAAATTCTCAAGCTCAAACCGCTGAAAATTTAACAAATTTATTGTTATGGTATATGAATGGATACAATGTCTTATCTGATACCCAAAAACAATCTCTTTCAACAAGCCAAGGTAATGCTACAAAGAGTCAGTCTTCTACTTCATCATCGTTTGATTCTATGCAAATGGCTCAATTAGCGTTATCTCTTGCCTTGAAAGGATTGGGTTAATAAGGAGAATGTTATGGAAAAGTATTTTTATAGATATTTACCGATTGTAATTATCTGTATTGCGTTAATTTTTCAATATAACTTGTTTGTTACTCCTGAAAAATTAGAGGTAAAACATAGAGAAATTTTGGGTGATATTGCTCAAAATTATTCAACAAAAGAGCAATATAACGATTTGAAAAACCAATTAAACGCAATGCAGATAAAAATAGATAAAATTTATGAAGTTATTATTGAAATTGAAGGAGGTAATAAGTAATGGCGCTTATTAATATTGAATACGGTTCGTTAGCGAGTTCGGATACAATGAATAAAAATTTTATATATTTAGAGGACAAAATTGCAGAAAATTCGGAGTCTGTTATGACAAGCATTTCTTCAATTTTGTCTAATATAGCAACAATAAATTCAAGGTTGGCGGATTTGGCAGAAGATGTTTCTGAAACAAATTTATCTTTAAATTCAAAAATAGAAGATTATAAATTAAAAACAAAACTTTTGGTTAATCTTGCGTCAATGGTTCCTAATTGGGCAGAATGTTATTCTGTTGATTTAAATTCGGAATTTGTTGCTCCGTCAAACGGATATTTGTTAATAATTCCATACTCTAACGCTCAAGGAAACTTGTTGGTCAATGATACTGAAATAAAACTTAAGGTTCGAGCAAGTTCTGATGACAATGCTGCGGAGTTAATGTCAATCCCTCTTTATGAAGGAGATAGGGCGTACAGCACAATGAATTTTAATACGATATATTTCTTACCTTCAAAAGAAATTAGTCTGGAAGAATTTTAATGATGAAAGGAAATAGATATGATTATAATTGATAACGATGGGACTATTACCTTGTATCAAGGTGATAGCGGAGAACTTGTTGTTTCAGGGTTGGATGCTGAAAAATCTTATACGGTATTTTTTGCGGTTCAAGATGAAAATCGAAATTTAATCGGTCAGGAATTGCAAGTTGCAGTAAGTAATTCTGACACTGTAACTTTTATTTTAACTTCTGAGTTTACGGATTTGTTTACCGTGCCAAAAAATAAACCGTATAAAATTTATTATTACGGCATAAAGGTTTCTGAAAATAATACAACAACAGAAGATACTTTATTTATTGCAAATAGCACTTATGGGGATTTGAACAGAATAATTGTATATCCCAGAAAGGTTAAGGGGGTGAACAATGGAACAATATAAAAATTCTGCTAAAGTATATACCGGCTCTCTTGGAGGAGAATTAAGAGTTTCAATGTCTGATTCTTCGAAAATAATTACTGCGACCAATAATAGAGCACAGTATTATGCCGAACAATCTAAAAAATATTCTGAATTAGCAAAACAATATAAAGATGACGCTTTATTTTATTTGAATCAAAATTCTGATGTTACCTATGATTATATTGAGAATATAAAAAATGATTTAGTATATCAAATAAATACAAAACAAGAAATCGGCAATTATGCATTAAAAACAGAAATTCCTGTTAATGTGAGTGAGCTGGCAAATGATTCTAAATATGTTAATGAAACCGCTCTTTCTGATGTTATAAATTCTCATAATGAGCTTTCTGAAACAGTGGCTGATGAATTAGCTTTTACCGAACAATTAGCCAAAGACGTAAGTGCAAAAGTTAATTTAGATGGTTCTAATGCTGAGTTTCCTTATATTACGGAAACCTACAAAAACGGTGATTCTTGGTATCGTGTTTATTCAGACGGATGGTGCGAGCAAGGCGGGTTAGTAACAACGGTTGCTACTAACGTGACCGTTACGTTTTTAAACCCCTTTGCTGACGCTAATTATAGCGTTGTAACTACTGTGGATAGCGGTATGGCAGATTGTGCTCTTACTTCTAATAATATGACCCAAAGTTCTGTAGTAGGTCGTATCGGTTCATATAACACTAAAACAACAACGTCGTTTAGGATAAATGATATCGGGGGGTCTCAACCGACCAGCTCCGGTTTAGGTGCTGTTTGTTGGGTAGCAAGAGGTTACATAGCATAAAGGAGATTTTAATATGTCATATAAATTAGAAAAACCAGTATCAATACAACAAAGAGCGGACTTTATTGTGCAATATAATCACAATAAAGGTTTGCGAATTGAAGAAAATGATAACGCTCTCTATGCTTTAGAAGCTTGGGAGTTGTTGCAAGGTGATACCGTAATTGATAACACTGAAACTTATGAATCTGAGCAAGCTCAAAAAGAAGCTGAAAGAATCGGCAATCTGTTTTTGACCGGTGCTGATGTGGAGCGTGGAATCTATCAAGCTAAGGGGATGGATTTTGACGATATTATTGCTTTTATTACGACTAATCCTTTGCAAGGTTTAGATATAAAAGCTTTAAAAATAGAGCTCAAAGCTAATCATTTTTACCGTGGAAATCCTTACGTAAATGCGATAGGTGAATTGCTGGGATTCAGTTCAGAACAGTTGGATAAGTTTTTTGAAACAAATGATTATACATGTCTTATAGCGAACGAGGCGTAGTCAGATGATAGAATGGTATTCTGATAAAAAAGTTGGAATATATTTTGATGATATTCCTAGAATTGGTATTAGATATATTCTGCCATCAGCAACTTTGGAAGAAAAGAAATCCATAAAAAAATATCCGTTTATGAATAAAAAAACTTTAAAAGTTCAGCTTGTTGATAAAAGAAAATCAAAAATATATAATTTTGAGATTCCTAAGGGATATTGTTATGACGGGGCATCAGTGCCCCGTTTTTTTTGGAGAATTATAGGGGCTAATACCGATAATAAATTTTTGGTTGCAGCTTTAATACATGATGTTCTTTGTGAAAATCATTCATATATAGATAATGACAGAAAATTTTCCAGTTTGGTTTTTAATGCCTTGTTGGCTTCTTCGGAAGTGCCGGCATTTAAAAGGTTTTTAATGAAAAATTCGGTCGATATTTTTCAGAAAATTTTTTGTCATTGGAAGAAATGAAGGTAAAAATGGTTAATTATAAATTATTGGATAAACAACGTGAGTTTATAGAAATCCCACATTCTAACTCTCTGGATGTAGCAATATATCAAGGAGGATATGGTAGCGGTAAAACTTGGTGCGGATCTTTATTAGGGATTTTATTGGCAAAAAAATATCCCGGATGCAGAGGGTTGGTTGGGGCTAAAGAATATGAGTTAGTTAGAAAAACGACTCTGGTCAGTTATTTGGAGCACTTGGATGCGTTGGGTTATATTGAAGAAAAGGATTATATTTACAACAAAGTTGATAAAACAATCCGATTTTCTAATGGTTCCGAAATTCTGTTTTCTGCTCTTGAAGATCCCGAAAAATTTAAATCGTTAAATTTGCATTGGGCAGAAATAGAAGAAGCTTCACAAATAACGGATTCTTCGTTTAAACAGCTTTTGGGTAGATTAAGAAACACATATAGAGGAAAAAACTGGTTAGATTTTCGATATAGGCTTTTTGGACATACTAACCCTCAAGCTGATAAAGGTTGGATTTGGAGGAGATTTGTTGAGCATTCCAAAGAGAATTATAGATTAATTATTGCTCCCACAACAAACAATATTTATTTACCTCCTCATTTTATTCAATCTATGAAAGAGAGTTTTGATGAGGAATATTATAAAATTAATGTGCTGGGAGAATTTGGAGATTATTCATCGGGACTTGTAGTTAAAGGCTTTGATGAGGCAAACAAATTGAAATTAAAATATAATCCGAATTTACCGCTTCATCTAACTTGTGATTTTAATGTGGATCCGATGTGTTGGGCTCTGGCTCATAAAGATGAGGAGGATGTTTATTTCTTTGACGAAATTGTTATTGAAAAAACTACGACTCAACAATGTATTGAAGAATTTTTGAGGCGATATCCTAAGCACAAATCAGAAATAATTATAAACGGAGACGCATCCGGAGATAATCGAAGCACGCAAAGCGAGTTCACTAATTATGCAATTATTAAAAATGCTTTGCAAGAACATGGATATAGTAATATTAAATTCAAATTGCGTGATTATAATCCGCCTATTCTTAATAGAATTTCTGCATTTAATGCAAGGGTGAAAAATTCAAAAGGAGAAAGACATTTATTTGTTGACCCAAGGCGATGTAAGTGGATTTTGTATAACATATATAATCTTGCCTTCAAAGAGGGTACAAGTATAGTTGATGTTCCGACTCATAATCAAATAAAATCAAGCCGTGAAGCAAAATTTTTAGAGCATCCTTTTGATGCGATAAGTTATTTAGTTGAATACTATTGGAGGTTAAGATGACAAATGGTTTTAAAGACTCCTGTCAGTCTGTATATTACAGACGAAAACCTCGAAGATAAATAAAAAAGGGTGATTTGATATTAAACAAGTCACCCTTTTTTTGTGTAAAATTTAACCTAAAATTGATTTTAATTTGTAATATTTTTTTAAATTGTAATTGCTTAAAATATCAAAAAACTTATGTTTTATATTATGCTTAATTTCAGTTTCTTTATTTTGCGCAAATAAATTTAAAATTACTATTTCCGGAGGGTTAAAAAATCTGAATCTGCTAAGTGTTGCTAAACCTGATGTTACAAACAAGTGTTTAGAATTTTCAATAACATAACCTTTGGCGTATTTGTTACAATGTTTGGAAGGGACGAAAGGAGAGCCCAGTAAGGGAAATCTGACTTCGCCGCCGTGAGTATGTCCGCTTAATGTTAATGCAACATGGGGCGGTACTTCCGGAAATATATCAGGATTATGTGAAAGAACTATTGTTGGAATATTAGAATTTTTTAAGTTTGATTTTATGTCAATATCAAAGTGCCACCAATCTTTTGTTCCATGTACCTGAAAGCGATAACCCTTATGAGTTAAGTTAACTTGAGTATCTTCTAATATAATAATTTTTGCATCTTTTAAGATATGCTTAATTACTTCAGGAGGGTTATAATCATGATTTCCTAATACCGAAATGACACCTAAAGGTGCACTTAACTTACCTAAAATTTTTGAGATGTCTGAGGGAGCAAATTTTGCATAAGTTACACTTATAGCGTCAAAATCTCCCAGTATAAATATAATATCCGGATTTTTTGCATTTATTTCTTCAACAATTGTATTTAATTTATTAAGTGACATGTTTCTGGTTCCAATATGCAAATCAGATATTACACAGACTTTAAGCCCGTCTAATTGTTTATTCCAATAGGGGAGATAAAGGTTTTGATTGTTGATATGCAATTTCTCAGGCTCGATGAAATAAGCTTGTATAAAACAAAATAATATAAATAAAATCGTTATAACTATAGTTAAGAGTGTTGTTTTTAAATCCATTTTTTATATTCCAAGTTTAATGTTAAAAAGAAAATAATTTAATATATTTCCCTTTTTTATGATATCATAATTTCATATATTTTCCAAATTAAAAAATCGCAAGGAGGAAAAATGAGATTATTGCCAAACACAAGCACATTTAGGTCATTAAATTTTTTAAACTATATTAGCCTACTTTATTTTACCAGTTTCTATGCAATAATTATTCTAAATGCTTGTTTTGAAATCTCTCCGGAAATTATTTATAATTTTATTTTGTGTTTATCTGAGTTTGGAAGTATAGTGTATATTTACACTCTTCCGATTTTCTCATTATTATTTATTTTAATTGCAATTGAAGCATTTTTAATAAAAAAATCTTTAATTTGTCCTTTAAAACCTAATATGGGTATAATTATGCAAAGAATTTTTTTAGGGCTATCAATATTCATTATTTTGTTTTTTTATGTACAAGCATTTTTTTTATTAGGACCTTTTTGGCATCATCCTTTTAAATACTAATTAAACATCATCGTTGTTGCTATCCGGAACTATTTCGCCTGAATTATCAATCATAATGGTATTTCTTATAAATGCGTGGGCCATTAATAATAAATACGGGTTCATTTCATTTGTAGCAGAAAGATTCACTTTTGTTTCGTTAGTAAGTTTTATTTCTTCAGATTTCGGTTGAACTTCTTCAATATCAATGTTGGTATTCATTGCGTGCGCAGAACTCTCTTCTTGTAAGCATTTTTGAAGAATTTTTTGGGGAAAATTTTCCGTGCAAATAATCAAAACATCCACGGAATTGCTTGTAGTAAGTGTAAATTCTCCTTTAATATTTCCGAAATTTTTTGTTTGAATCAAGACTGTAAGTTTTGAATCATTAGAGTCTTCTTCCCCGCTTTGAGGTGTGATTTCCAGATCAAAACCGACCCCTTCATTTAGAGGTAACCACGGGATGTATAGCATCATTAAACTTTTTAGTGTTTGTGTAGGGTTGTTTGATTCTGCCATCGATATACAAGAGTTAATAATACTTAAAGTCTCCTGAATCTGTTCGCTACTCATTCCTTGTTTTGAAGCGGAGGCCATTGCTATAATCAAAGCCGCAACAGCTTGTTTGCTGTTTTGAAGGATTAGTTTTGAAACGTCGTTCATATTAACCATTCCGCTAAAAAATAATGCCATTGCATCTTGGGTCGGAGCTTTTGCAACTTGTGAGTTTTCAATGATAGCTGGGATATTTTGTGCTAAAGGATTTTCATCAAAAAGTGCAGCGAGAGTTTTTGGGTTTTTTAAAAGTTCCGGATTAATATTTCCTAATCCTAAAGTTCCGCCTTGAAGCGGGTTATTAGGGTTTTGTGCGTTTAATAATACTTGTGAAAGATTCGGCGGTAAGCCAAGTAGATTCTTTATAAAAACCGAACGGTCTAAGCTTGCTAAATGATTCATCTGTAACATTTTAGTAACATCGTTGAGATTCTGTAAGCTTTGTAATATGTTGGCTTGAGCTTTTGTGTTATTCATAGACGAATTTAGCTCAGGGGCAAAGCCTCCGACCTTATTATCTTCTTTAATTTTTTTTAAATAATCAGGTCTTTGTAAACCTAAAAGTATTTTTCCGATGCTGAATCCGTCCATAAAATAATTATACCAATTTTTATTATGAAATCAAAGTTAAATATGATAAAATACGGATATGAAAATATGTTTTATACCAATAGATA
>JAFQNY010000134.1 GCA_017395765.1 bacterium | reverse complement strand
GAAAGATAGAGTTTTTGCGGTATCAACGAATTTTTTTGTTAAAGACGGAAAGATTTATGCCAGAAACATAAGTATTGAGAAAAAATATGGCACAGTTTCAATGGATAAAATTAAGAATTTAATTAATTTATTAAATCCGCTATCATATATTTTAGATTTTATGAATCCATCTAATTGTAATTTTAAAATAGAAAATGTTAATATAGTAGATGATATTATTCAAATTGATGGTAAAATACTAATAAAAGGAGAACAAAAATGAATTTCTCACAAAGATTAGGCTTATTTTTGTTAATAGTAATATCAGTCGGATATGTTTATTTTTCTTTTTTTCATGGAAAAGAAATCTATCCGTCAAAACCAAATCAAGAAGAATCTTCTGCTTATAACCCTTTGAATCAGCAGAATCAATATAAAGAAGAAGAGAAAAGCCCTGAAACAGGCATGAAAAACGTAAAAATTTTCATTGTTGATAAATCAGGAAAAATACGTTCTGTAAACAGAGCTTGTGATAAACAATCAGAAAAATCTTGTTTTGAATATGCAATGAAAGAACTTGTAAGCGGGCCGACAAAATGGGAAAAATCTGCAGGGTTCTCCTCTGAAATTCCTCAAGGAACAAAAGTTTTGTCAGTAAGAGAATCCGCAGGAAATATTTTGGTTGATTTATCTTCTGATTTTGAAGCCGGTGGCGGAACAGAAAGCACTTATTACAGAATTAAACAAGTGATAAAAACAGCTAAGGCAAACACTTCTTCTCCGGTATATTTATACATTAACGGACGTCAAGCAAACGTAATTGGCGGAGAAGGTTTGATGATAAAACAACCTTTGTCTGAGGATTCATTGGATGACTAATCAAGAAATTAAAAAAGATTTAGAATACTATATGAATTTGGATTGGACCTTAATTGAAGGTACAGATTTAGATTTTAACGGTAATCCTTATCATTATATTGAGATTAAAGAAATTCCAAGTTTTGCGTTTTGTGCCAAAACAAAAGAAAAAGCATTGGAAAACTATAAAAAACAGTTGCGATTATCTTTGATGTTAATGTTAGAAGATGGTGAGCATATTATTGAACCTGGTGAAGAAGTTGAAGATGATATAGATTGGGAAAGCATATGTCCGTAATTAATCTTTCAGAAATTTTTATAACAAAAATGGTTCCGGAAGATCTTGAAGCAGTTATAAATATAGCAGAAGAGGCTTACGGAAATCATCATTGGTCAAAAGCTTCGTTCTATGATGAAATGAATAACAATCTTGCAAAGTATTATTGTGCTAAAACTTCTAATGGTGAGATTATAGGTTTTGCAGGAACTTGGCATATTATTGACGAAGGACATTTGACAACAATTGCAGTCAAAAAGTGTTATTTAAGACAACATGTTGCAGAATCTATTCTTATAAAAATTTTAGAGGATTGTTATACCGGAGGAATTAAATATTTAACTCTTGAAGTAAGAGTTTCAAATGAGCCGGCTATAAATTTGTATAAAAAATATGGCTTTAATTCACTTGGTACAAGAAAAGCTTATTATCAGGATAATAATGAAGATGCATTAATAATGTGGACTGAAAATATTTTTTACGATAAATTTAAATCAGTATTTAATCAAAATAAAGAAAAGTTAGAAAAACAAATCAGGATAAAATGACAAAAAGAATTTCCAAACAATTAAAAAGTTTTAAATATAGCGGAGAACCAATTAAAGTAACTTTTGGAACTCTTTTGTTGGTATGTTTTTGCATATTATTATTGATTATAGCTACATTTACACAGTTTTCTATTACACATTATTATTTTCCGTTAGATGTTTCTGCATACCAAGATAACGGACTTTTTGACTATACAAAAACGTATAGATATATTCCTCAAATCCCGACAGTTTTCTTTATAATGGCTCTTTTGGGTAGAAAATTCGGGATATTAACAGTATGCGGGTATATTATTTTGGGAATGTTTTTCCCTATATTTGCTTTAGGCGGTGGTATTACATATTTGTTTGAATACGGATTTGGTTATATATTAGCATTTATTCCTGCAATGTTTTTTTCAGGCACATTATTGAAGGTTAAAACAGACTTTTTGAGAATTGTTTTATTAACAATTTTGGGAGTCTGTGCAATTCATATTCTTGGCATTCTTTATATGTTATTTATTGCGACATTACGTCATGCTCCGATGGATTTGATATCAAGCTGGATTTCTTCTCAAAGCGGTGTTCAAATCTTCTATGACATAATTTTTTCCGTCTTAACCGTGTATTTAGGTCGTATAACCCGAAAAGTAACTTGGATAATTATGTGTTAATCTTCTACACCATTTGGAGGAGATTGATAAAATTCAATTAAGAAAAAACAAAATATTCCGTAATTTATATTATAGAAGGAATATACATGTTACAATTATTACCCCAAAACGAGATATTAAACATAGCTACAACTGTGCCTGAACAAGCGGTTGGTGATATCAATTTATATATTGAACGTAATTCGTGCGAAAATATGAGTGTTGATATTTCAGGTTTGAATTTAATTGATGCGTGCTATGTCTCAACATTGTGCTCGACACAACATTATATCAAATATCCAAATGGCAAAATCAGTTGGAAAGTATCGTCAAGATTAGTTGGAGAGTTTAATAGTAATCTTGCTTTAGGGAATGCAGAGTATTTCAATTAAAAAAGAGCGATTTTCATTAAGAAAACCGCTCTTTTTATTTAAGCATTTAACTATTCAACTACGATAGCTGAAACAGGGCAAGCAGCTGCTGCTTCTTGAACAGCATCAGCATTAGCTTCTACAGCACCTGCATTAACTACAGCTTTATCTTCAATTGAAAATACAGCGTCGCAAATTGATTCACAAGCGCCGCAAGCAATACAAGAATCTTCAATAATTACGTTCATTTTTTTCTCCTTTTTATATTAAACATTATCTTCAATAACAGAAGACAAATCCATGATACCTCTTAAAGAAAAATTTTCAATAGTCAGGACAACTATATAATTTTCTTTGAATCATATTATAAAATACTATAATTCGGTTCTGTCAATTTCTTTAGTTGTAGTAAATTTAACGATATCGCCTTCTTGAATATCATTAAATTTAACAAATGATATACCGCATTCAAAACCTTGAGCAACTTCCTTAACATCATCTTTGAATCGTTTAAGCTGGTCAACAGAGCCTTTAAAGATTTCTTTATTATTACGGAAAATAGTTGCAGTATCATTTCTGTTAATCTTACCTTCAGTGACGTAACAACCTGCAATCTTAATTGTTTTTCCGATAGTAAAGATTTGTCTGATTTCAACCTGACCTGTAGAAATTTCTTTGATTTCAGGTGAAAGAAGTGATACCATTGTTTTTTCAATATCTTCAAGGATTTGATAAATAATATCATATTTCTTAATTGAAACACCTTCTCTTTCAGCTGCAGCAAGTGCATTCGAATCTTCTTTAACAGTAAATCCGAGAATCATTGCATTTGATGCTGATGCTAACATTACGTCAGCTTCTGAAATATCACCTACACCAACGTGAATGATTTTAGTAATGATTTCATCTGATTCAAATTGAGCAATTGCTTGAGAAACAGCCTCAGCAGAACCGTGAGTGTTAGCTTTGATAATCAAGTTCAATTGAGTAGCGCCATCTTCAGCAGCACCGGATTCCCTTCTCATATGAGCAGGTAACATTGCATCTAAACGTTTATTTCTTTCACGTTCTTTACGTTTGTCAATAATTGCTTTCATTTCTTTTTCGTTTTGAACAACTTCAAAATAATCACCCGCATTAGGAACTTCTGTTAAACCTAAAATCTCAACAGGTGTTGAAGGTTCAGCTTTTTGGATTCTTTCTCCGGAGTCAGAAAGTAATGCTCTTACACGTCCGCAAGCAGTACCAACAACAATACAGTTACCGACTCTTAATGTACCATTTTGAACAAGTAAAGTTGCAACAGGACCTTTACCTTTGTCTAAGTTTGCTTCAATAACGACCCCTGACGCTTCTGCCTTAGGGTTAGCTTTCAAATCTTGTACTTCAGCAACAAGAAGTACGTATTCTAATAATTCATCGATACCGTCACCCATCAAAGCAGATACTTTAACTGCGATTGTATCACCACCCCAAGCCTCAGGAACTAAACCGTGTTCGGTTAATTGTTGTAAAATTCTGTCAGGGTCAGCTGCCGGCTTATCACACTTGTTAACTGCTACGATAATAGGCACTTCTGCAGCTTTAGCGTGGTTAATTGCCTCGATGGTTTGTGGCATTATGCCGTCATCTGCTGCAACAACAAGAATTGCGATATCTGTAGCTTTCGCACCTCTTGCACGCATTTCAGTAAATGCTTCGTGACCAGGAGTGTCAACGAATACAATTTTCTTAGCCTCAGCATCATCCATATAAACAGTATAAGCACCAATTGACTGAGTAATACCGCCGACTTCTGTCGCAACGATTTTGTGTTTAGATGCACGAATACTGTCAAGCAATGTTGTTTTACCGTGGTCAACGTGACCCATGATAGAAACAACCGGAGCACGTCTTTTAAGTAATTTTTTATCAACTTCGGTGAGAGCTTTTTTCTTTTCTTCTTTTTCAAGCTCTTCTTCCATAAATGCTTCTAAGTCTTCTTCTAAAACTTCAAGCTCATATTCTGCACAAACTTTTTTAATTGTTTCTACGTCAATAAGTTGGTTAACTGTTGCCATAACACCTTGGAACATTAAAAATCTAACAATTTCAGCAGGTGTTTTTTGAATTTTATCAGCCAATTCTTGAATTGTCATAGGTTGATTAACAACAATAGAAGTTACCGCTTCTTTCTCAGTTACAGCTTGTGTACGTTTTTTATGTTTTTGAGCGGCAGCTTTTTCTAAAGAAATCATTTCCTGATCTTCTTTTTTATCTCTAAAATCTTTTTTATCTTTTTTATGGTCAGCTTTCTTTTTAGATTGACCTTTTCCTTCATAAATCTCTTGAGGAATAATTCTTCTTTCTACAAGCTTTTTCTCTCCGCCTTGTTTGTTGAAAGGTTTTTTATCACTTTTATCGCCTGATTTTGAATCTTTATTTCTGTCCGTATCATTAACGGATTTTGGAGGTGCTTTGCGCACAATTTCAATTCTTGATTGGTTTTTAGGGTATTCTATTTTTGTTCTTTCAATTCTAACGGCAGGTTTTTCTGCAACTTTTTTCTCAACAGGTTTAGCTTCTTCTACTACAGGTTTTTCAACAACTTCAATTTTAGGGGCTTTTTCAATTCTTTGAACTCGTTCAATTCTTTCTACTTTATTGACAGGTTTTGACTCTGTTTTAATAACTTCCGGTTCTTCGGTTACGGTTTTAGCTTTTTTCACGATAAAAGCTTTCTTAGCGGAATTTTTCTTTGGCGCAACTCCTAAATGTTCTTTAATTTTGCGTATTTGTTCAGGAGTAACAGTATTCGAGTGAGATTTTATATTGATAGAAATTTCAGCAAATTTTTCTATCAAATCTTTGCTTGTTAAATTTAGCTCTTTTGCTAATTCACTAACTCTTAAACTGTCCATTAAATTATCCTTTCCTGTCTTGTAAAAGCTTTATCAAATCAGTCTTTTCCAAGTTTGAGTTTGTTTTTAAAACCTTGTTGAGTCTATTTTTTTTAAAAGCCTGTTCTATACAAGATAAATTATAACAAAGATATACTGATCTGCCAAATGTTTTAGAATTAGGGTTTGTGAATATAACATTCGTCGAATGCTCTTTCATTATTCGAATCATGTCTTCACGAGGCTTTATTTCCCCGCAACTAATGCATTTGCGCAAATTCTTTTGTGTCAAAACTATTTTACCTCTGCTAATTTTTCTAATTTAAGCTTTTGGTCATATTCAATTAATAACCCTAATAAATCTTCCAAATCCCCGTCAATTACAGTCCAAACATTTAAATTCTGTCCGATTCTGTGGTCAGTTAAACGACCTTGAGGGAAATTATAAGTTCTGATACGTTCGCTTCTGTCACCTGTGCCGACTTGAGAACGTCTTAAATCCGTAATTTCTTGCATTTGTTTTTGAACTTCTAAATCATATAACTTAGCTTTTAAAATTTGCATTGCACGCTCTTTGTTTTGTAATTGAGAACGCTCTTCCGTACAGAAAATCATAATCCCTGTAGGTTTGTGGAATAAACGTGCGGCAGTTTCAACCTTGTTTACGTTTTGTCCGCCTGCACCGCCGGAACGAGCTGTGGACATTTCAATATCTTCCGGCTTAATTTCAATTTCTACATCATCAACTTCCGGCATAACTGCAACTGTTGCGGTAGAAGTATGAACTCTGCCTTGTGATTCTGTTTCAGGGACTCTTTGAACTCTGTGGACTCCGGATTCATATTTTAATTGTGAATAAACGGCATCACCTTTTATAGAAATGATGATTTCAGAAAATCCGCCGGCTTCGCATTCTGTTTTTGAAAGAATTTGAGTTTGCCAACCTTGTTTATCAGCGAATTTGAGGTACATTCTTGCTAAGTCACCCGCAAAAATGTTAGCTTCATCTCCGCCTGCTCCACCACGAATTTCAAGCATAATGTCTTTATCATCCATAGGGTCACGAGGAAGAAGAAGAACTTTCATTCTTTCTTCGTATTCAGGAATTTTAGCTTCGTTTTCTTCCATTTCCATTTTGAGAAAAGATTTCATTTCTTCATCTTTTTCCTCAAAAATCATTTGTTTAGCTTCTTCAATAGCGTCAGTAGCTTTTTTCCAAGCGTAGTATAATTCAACGGTTTCTTCCATTGATTTGCGTTGTTTAGATAAATCTCTAAACTTGTTATAATCTTGAATTACGGCAGGGTCTGACAAAGTTTCGCCTAATTCTATGTAGCGTTTTTCAATCTGAATAATTTTATCTAACATATCTTTCATAATTACTTACCTCTTTTGTGATAAATTATACCGCAAACACGCCTGATAGTAAATTTAACAACAAAAAAGCGGTTAAACTAATCCTTGTTTAACCGCTTTTTGTATTTGAGGGAATTATGCTGCTAATGTTTCTGTTTCAACAACTTTTACTTTGTCACCGGCATGAATCATCGGACTTGTTACAATAACTTCTTTGCCGTTAATAAATTTTGTTACTAATTCGAAGTCATTCAATTCTGCGATTCTGTGAACTTCTTTCCAGATAAGTTTGTCTTGTTCTGCTTTTGAAAGATTTTCATATTTTTCCGGTTCGTTCGCATATTTTTCTTCAATGTATCTTTTTGCAATATGCCATAGACCGTCACCTTTTTTAACTGTCATATTTCCGTCTTGATCAACTACTGAATTAGGGTTATGTACAGGAGTTGGTTCTACGGCCGGAGTATCAGGTTCTGCAGGTGCAACCGGCGGATTTATACCAACAACTGTTGAATCTCCCGGAACTACTCCAATTGGCGGAATAACTGCTCCTGTAGCTGTTGAATCAGGTTGTTCAACATTGTTTATTGGTTGTTGAGCTTGTGCATTGTTAGCTTGTTCTTCTTGATTTTCTCTGTATTTTTTTACGCCCCAGATTCCTAGGCCAATCAATGCTGCAGCACCTAATGCAACTGCACCCCATTTGCCCCATTTTGCCCAGTTGATTTTTTTACCTTCTTTACCGAGCTTTTTAAGGTAATCACTTTCATTTTCTTTAATAATTTGTGCTGCACGCTTGTCAGCTTCTATAACACCGGATTTTTTGCGATATTTACCAAAATAACCTTGTCCCAATTCTTTTCTTTTAGCTAAGTCCATAGACGGTGTAGCGTGTGCGTCTCCAAGAGGTGTATTAGCCGGATGTTTACCTTGATATATACTTGCAAGTTCTTTTTCTGCATTTTCTTTAATAATTTGTGCTGCACGTTTGTCAGCTTCTACAACGCCGGATTTTTTACCCAGATTTTCATAAAGTTTTTCCCAACGCTCTTTGTATGCATCAGAACCTCCTGTTCTTTCGCCATGTAGTAAAATGTTTCTTCTAGCTTGTGTTAAAGATGCTGTAGCGTGTGCTGATCCAAGAGGTGTATTAGCCGGATGTTTACCTTGATATATACTTGCAAGTTCTTTTTCTGCATTTTCTTTAATAATTTGTGCTGCACGT
>JAFQNY010000133.1 GCA_017395765.1 bacterium | reverse complement strand
CATAAAAACTCTTTTAATTGAAAAAAATTCTTTTTTAGGTGGTTCTATTACATCATCTTTGGTTATTCCGGCAATGAAAACTAGTGATAATGCGATAAATACGGACTTTTTCAATGAATTATATAAGTATTTAGAAAAAATTGGCGGTGCAGTAACTTATATAGACGGTAATAAAGGTTGGTTCAACCCTGAACTTACAAAAATTGCGTTAGATTTCCTCATGCAAAATGCAAATGTAGATATCTTATATGAATCTAATATAACTAATATGAAGAAAACAAAGAACAAAAAATTATTAGTATATATTGATTCGATAGATAATGATAATACAAGTTGTCTTACTAACGAAATATTATTAGCACCTATCGAAACGATGTACATTGTAGATGCGACAGGTGATGCAAAAATTTGCAAAAAATTAAATTGTAAATTTTTAGAAAATTCTAAAAATTTTTCACAGCCAATGAGTTTAAGATTTATTATGTCAGGAGTTGATGTTAAAGAGTTTTCTGAATGGATAATGGAGTTTGATAAGGATAGAGATGTTACAACATCCTGTATTATAGACTCTAAGCACTACCTATCTACAGCTTATACTTGGGATTCTTGTAAAAAATGGGCTTTGAAGCCCCTATTCGAGCGGGCAATAGCGGATAAAATACTTACAGAAGAGGATTCTAATTATTTTCAGCTATTTTCAGTCGCCGGTACTACTGATTCTATTGCTTTTAACGCTCCTAGACTTATAAAAGAGTATAAAAATACCTCCAAAGCCTATATAGAAGGGCGTTTGAGCATACTAAGACTATCTGATTTTTGCAAAAAATACTTACCGGGCTTTAAAAACGCACATATCTCAAACATCGCTAACAGTCTTGGAGTTAGAGTTTCAAATCAAGTTAAAGGTAAATATATATATTCATACGAAGATTTAATTACCGGTAAGACCTTTAATAACCCTGTTTTGATATCAAATTATCCGGTTGACATACATTCTGATAAGAAAAATACATCAACACTGGAAAAAGTAAATATTGAGTACCAATTACCTCTGGAATCACTTATGGTTGAAGATTACGAAAATGTCTTTGTTATAGGTCGTTGTATTTCAGCTGATTTTAAAGCGCAAGCAGCATTAAGAATAATACCATCTTGTTTTTCAATGGGAGAAGGCTTGGCAAAATATCTGTCAAAGAATTGTTAGTTATCACTAACACTCAAAGTTATTAGTAATAGCGTGGATATATTCTAATATTTGACAGAAATAAGCTAAGTTGGTATCACCATTAAGAATAATATCTGCTTCGTTGCGTGACGGCTGAACATATTTTTCACCGGCACCCAGTATATATTCCCAGTGTTTTTTAGCTTCATCCAAAGCTTGATTACGTTCAGTATATGCACGTTTCAAGAATCTATCCCTACGAATATTAATATCTGTTTCAACATAAACTTTAATATCAAAAATATCTTTGATATCGTCGTACATTGATGCCATACCTTCTACCACAACAACTTTATTTGAAGGTACAAACTTTGCTTTTGGTATAGAAACTCCGGTTCCATTTATAAGATATTCCGGAGAATAAATATTCTCACCCATTGAAATTTTTTCTAAATCCTCTTTTAAAATATCCAGTTGGAAACTTTGAGGAGAATCTATGTCATAACCGTTATCTCTTAAAGCGTCAAATGAGCCATATTTTAAAATTAATTCCGAAATATCATTGAAATAATTGTCAGTTGTCAAAATAGTAACAGGCATCCCAAAATGTGTAATAACATCAGAAATAGAGCGACAAATTGTTGATTTACCTGATGCTGACTCACCTGTAATACCTATCATAATCTTCTTTTTAGGGTTCGATATCAAACGATTAGAAAATTTTTGAAGAAAGTCATATCTAACCTCTACAAAAACCGGTTGAGTTGCCTCATTGTCATACTCCAGTATTTGTCCAAATTTTGTTTTCAAATACCCTGTTAACAATTTCCTGCCAGCCTCCAGTGAAAAATCGGGTTTCTGGATTTTTGTTTTAGAGTTTAATTCTTCTTTAATAAGATTAGACAATCTGTCAATATTTTCTTTATCCATAATAATCTTCTTTCAATAACCATCAAACTAAGATTCAAAAAGTTCGCTTATCTTATCCGCAATATCTCTTGGATCAATTTCCTGTGTTACTTTGTTAATATCTTGAGCCATTTGATACATTTTTGCCGCTTCAATTTTGTTACCGACAATCGAAGTTGCTCTCGCCAAATTAAAATAAGCTAACGCATAATTAGGGTTTGTTTCAACAGCTTTTTGAAATAATGTAATAGCCTTATTTACACGACCTAAGTCATCTAAATATATAACACCTAAATTGTTATACGCTATATCATAATTTTCATTGTATTTAATTGCTAATTCATATGATTTAATAGCTTCTTCAGTATCAGCTTTTCCCCAATACAAAAAGCCTAAATTACAATGAATTTTAGGATTATGTGGTTGTAATTCTAAAGCTTGTCTATATACTGCCAATGCATTATTATAGTCTTCTTTATCATAAAAAGCACTTCCTAAATTTACGTATATATCAATATCTTCAGGAGTTAACACATATGCTGTTTGATAAGCTGAAATTGCCGCATCAGGATCTGATTTATTTTCTTGATAAACAAATCCCATAGTCTGAGCTATTACACTTGTCCAAGTTCTGTTAGGGTTTAATGTAATCGCAGTTTGATAATGAGATATAGCTAAATCAAATTCACCTTTTATATAATAAATATTAGCTAAATTAGAATATAAATCTGGCATATTCGGAGCCATTGAAATTAATTTCGTATAAACTTCGATAGCTTGATTATAATCTCCTTGTTCTTCATAAGCTCTACACAAATGCCTATATGCTGCAATATTAAAAGAATCTAGCCATATTGCCATTTTATATTCAGATATAGCATCTTCAAAGTAACCTGTTGATAGGTAAATATCGCCTAACACGCAATATAAAGGAGCAAAACCAGGAGCTTTTTCAATCGCAGATTTATATAAATTTATAGCTTCTGAATAATTTTTAGTATGAATATAATAAAAACCTTTTAAAAATAATGGTAAAAACAGAAAATATGATACGGAGTCTTTGATATTTGAAATCGCATTTTTATCAAACGGAATTAATAAAAATGAAATCAACTTTTCATAATTTGCTTTTAATTTTGTTTTAAAATTCTTAAAAGATGAAGCTTCATATAATTTATATAATAAATAATGTGCACTTGATGATTTAAGCATCGAACACTGTATTGCAGCTTCTGCGGCATCAATAGCATCAGTAAAATGTGCTTTTTTTACAAAAGTTTCAGCAATCATATAATAAGCTTCGTAGTAATCATTCTTCTTTTCTAAAGCGATTGTTAAATAATTTAAAGCTTTATCTAAATCGCCTTTATGATAAAAAGCAACCCCTATTTTGTAATAAATTTGCGGAGAGTCAATAAGAGACTCCATCGCCAGTTGATATTCAGTAATAGCTTCATCTAAGTATTGACAAGCATTATAAATATCCAAATGCCACTTCATGTACAAATCTCCGAGTCTAATATGCAAATTCGGATTTGCTGGGTCTTTTTGTAAATCTAAACGGCAACGTTCAATCTGGTCATACATTTTGTTTTTTGTTTTGCTTTTTACTTCTTTTTCTTCAATCAGCTTTTTCATAAAGTTTCCTAGTCTGAATTTGTAGTATACATATACATATAATACAATAAGTGTTGTCTGTCATGTTCTGACATTGTAGTAAATGTCAGAGTGTATTCATTCTCGTAAACAGAATCAATTTCTGTTACTATTGATTTAAAATTTATTATACCATAATCCTTTGGCAATGATAAGCTACATTCACAAACTTCATCAATATTGAAATGATGTTCAGAATATACTTTCACAAATTCCGTTGAAATTTCAAAAGTTTTTAACTTGTAAGGCTCGGGCTCTGCTTTTATTTCTAATATTTCTAAAGCCTTAATAACCGGAACATCTTTCCCAGGAGTCAATTTGACAGAATTATAGTCTAATTCAATAGTAAAGTTTTCTTCTAAAGGTGATGAAATTATTATCGTATTAAAATCTACCGTACCGAATTTAGTAAAAGCTTTTGCTGTTAATCGATTACCAACCTTT
>JAFQNY010000132.1 GCA_017395765.1 bacterium | reverse complement strand
GAAACAATTAAATTTGAATTACCCCCATGGAAAAAATAATTTTCCAAACCATGCACATTTACAGTTGAATAATTATTAAAACCCTTTATTTTATGATATAATGGCTCTATTCTTGCACATTAATATTTAAAAATATAAAGGGAATGCGCCGTTAAAGCTCCTACCCCTAGCACACAGCAATTAGGTGGAATTCAGCTAGAAAGGAGGGTGCGACTATGACTGTTAAACTACTAATAAAAATAGTAGCAGTTGCGATGCTACTATTTTTAAGTTCTTTAACTGTATTATAGGAACGGTGGACTGAGTACAATCTCGAACCTTGTACTCAGGTTCCCTATATTTTTATTATTTACTATACCCCCTATTTTGTCAAGAGATATAAGCATATAAGTTAAATAAAATTAATGGTTTTGGTAATTATTTAATCCTCAAAATTTGAAAGATTAAATAGATGTTACGACCAATTTTTGAACTATTCTACGAACAAAAAAATATTACCCAAGACGTTTCCCCGTATGTTACAAGCATTGAATATACTGATGTTGAACATGGCGAATCTGACGAATTGCAGATTAGCTTTGAGGATTCCGAAAAGTTATGGCAAGATGCTTGGATACCTACAAAGGGCGATTGCTTGCGTGCGTATATTGGCTATGAGGCAGAGAAACTTTTAAACTGTGGTCAGTTTGAAATAGACGAATTAGAGTATGACACGCCACCTGATGTTGTAACTGTTAAAGGCTTGGCTACAGGAATTAAAAAACCACTTCGTCAAAAAAACTCTGTTGGATATGAGAATAAAACGTTGAAACAAATCGCCAAAGAGATTGCTGACAGGCATGGATACACTTTGGTGGGCGAGATTGCAGATGTGAGGGTTGATAGAATTACCCAACATCAAGAGAGGGATTTGACGTTCCTTACTAAATTAGCCGAACAATATGGATACATTTTCAAAATCGCTGAAAATAATCTTGTCTTTTATGATGTGCAACAACTCAAAGGTGCAAAACCCCTGCAAATATTTTATAAATCCGACTTGAGTCATATCAATTTAAGAGAGAAAACAAGTCAGAAGTATAAAGCCGTTCAGGTTTCTTATTACGATGCAAAGAAAAAGAAAACTGTCAGAGCAACTGCAAGAAACGAGAATGTTGCAAAGGGCGATACTTTAAAAATAAATGTCAGATGTTCTAGTAAAAAACAAGCGATTGTTCAGGCAAACGCAGCACTAAATACTGCTGACACAAAAATAGAGGGTTCAATTGAGTTGATGGGGAATCCGTATTTAATAGCCGGAAGTAATATCGAACTCAAAGGAATCGGACATTTTTCAGGGAAGTACCACATCAAACAAGCAAGACACGTTCTTGATAGAAATTCAGGTTACAAGACTTATTGCGAGGTGGTATCGTGTTAAGGTTTGGAATTGTAACTCAAATAGATCCAATAAATGTTTTGGCTCGTGTGAACTTTGGCGATGATGACTCCACTTCGTTTTGGCTTCCTATAATGCAGACTAAAACATTAAAGGACAAGTTCTATATTATGCCTGATATTAACGAGCAAGTTGTTTGCTTGATGGATGAAAACTCTGAAGATGGGGTTATTCTTGGTGCAATTTATTCAAGCGAGGATATCCCTGCAATACAAAGCGAACTTCAGTATTCAATGAATCTTGAAGATGGAAGTTTGGTTAATGCAAATAAAGAAACCGAAACTTTGACAGTTGTGTTTAAGAATATTCGTTTTGTTGGGGATATTCAGCACGATGGAACTTTCACAAACACTAAAGGCATAAAGTCTGATGCCGACATTACTGATAAAACTTCATCAATGCAAACGATGAGGGATATTTACAACGGACACACTCACACAGGAAATCAGGGAAGTCCGACATCAGCACCAAAGGAGGCTATGTAATGACGAATTTAAACGAGATTACATATGTTGATTGGCAGTATAAATTAAACGGAATCGGTGGTGTTGCTGAGGGTGTTGACGATATTAATCAATGCATCGCAGTAATTCTTACAACTAGAAAAGGCTCAGTTCCTCATAGACCTACGTTCGGCTCTGACTTGTATAAATATGTCGATTACCCTGTGAATGAGGCTGTTCCAAATATTATCCGAGAGGCAACTGATGCAATAAGCCTTTGGGAAACGAGGATAAAAGTTAAGTCGATAAATGTCGAGATTGACGAATCAAACATTGTAGTCAAAGTTGAATGGACTTTGAAAGAATCAAGCGCAACAGGAGTTGCAGAGGTAGAGTTATGACACAATTACCTGAACCGAATTTTATTGATAGAGACCCCGAACTCATTACAAAAGAATGGGTTGAGCTTTATGAAAAGAAATCAGGCAAAGTTCTTCAGCCTGCACAAATCGAAAGGCTGATGGTCGATGTCGGAGCATATCGAGAAACCATTTTAAGAATGAAGATTCAAGAAACGGCAAAGCAGAATTTATTAAGCTATGCTCCTCTTGATATTCTTGAACACATTGGCGAGCCTTTAGGTGTAAAGAAACTTCTTGCTAATTGTTCTGTTACAGTTTTAAAGTTTAAGGTTGATGAGCCTTTGGATTTTGATTTTGTAATTGAAAGTGGAACTGAAGTTGAAACTAAAGATGGATTGTTTATTTTTCAAACAACTCAAACTGTAATCTTGAAATCAGGACAGTTAGAGGTTTCTGCTGAGGCATCTTGTGAGACTCCGGGATCTGCTGCTAATAATTATATTATTGGCTCAATCAATAATTTAATCACTCCATTGGGATATATAAGTGATGTTGAAAACACAACTATTTCAGCGGGTGGAGCAGATGATGAGGAAGCTGAAAGTTTACGAGAAAGAATTAGACAAGCACCTGAAAAGTTTTCTAATGCAGGAAGTCGTGGTGCGTATAAATACCATACTTTAACGGCACACCAATCAATAATTGATGTTGCAATAAATTCCCCCTCCCCTGGTATCGTTAATATTTACCCATTAACAACTGATGGAAATCCTAATGACGAGATTTTGAAAATCGTTCAGGCTTATTTATCAGACGATAAAATTCGACCTTTGACGGACTTAGTTAAGGTTTTATCGCCAAAGCAAACCGATTTTTCTATAAAGGCAAAAATTTATCTATACAAAGATGCTGATGTCACTAGTGTTTTAACAACTATTCATGCAAAGTTGAATGAATACAAAATTTCACTTGCTGAAAAACTAGGAAAAAACGTCATTCAAACACAGATTATTTCTATTTTAAACAGCGTTTACGGAGTGTTCAAAGTTGAATTAGAAACACCGAGCGACATTGATATTATCGAGTCTGAATGGGCGAATTTAGTTGATTTCAATATAGAAGTTGGAGGATATGCTGATGAATAAGAATTCTTTAGCACCAATTAATGATGTTAATTTAAAGATATTTGACGAAATCTGCGAAGAAAGGTTTGCGAAACTTGATTTAGATGCCGTTTTGATTTCTATTATCGACAATGTTCCTGCTGATGCTTTGCCTCATTTAGCTGAACAATATCACATAACAGGGAACGAGGGTTGGTTGCAGGCATTAAGCGATACTGAAAAACGCAACCTAATTAAGTCCTCAATAAAAATGCATAGATACAAAGGTACAAAATATGCGCTTGAAGAAATATTTAAAACATTAAATATCGTGGGAAATATTGAAGAATGGTTTAATTACGGAGGTAATCCATACCATTTCAAAGTAATTCTTCAGATATTTAATCGTTCAATCAACGAAGAAACTGAAACAAAGCTACGAGCTTTGATTGACGAATACAAGAATGAACGTTCTTGGTTAGAGGAAATTCAGTTTCACTTATCTGCATTGGCGAGTATGTATTCTTACTCTGCCTTAATTGAAGAAGAAACAATCACTATTAATTCTAGGAGTTAAGATGGCTGAAGAATTTTATTCATTAGTTACGGATTATGGTGCTGAAAAGCAATTAAGATGTATAACTGACGGAATCCCTTTTGAAGTTACCCATATAGCATTAGGCGATGGAAACGGCAAGTATTATGAGCCGTCAAGAACTCAAACCAAACTCGTTAATGAGGTTTGGCGTGGTAATGTTGAGAAATGCGAATGGACTGATAATAGGTTTTATTGTGTAACAACAGTTCCTGCTGAGATTGGTGGTTTTGAAGTAAGAGAGGCAGGGGTTTTTGATGCAGAGAATAATTTACTTGTAGTGTCTAAATTCCCTGAAACAACAAAACAAGCACCTGAAAGTGGAACTGTAAAACAACTCACGATTAGGATTGAACTAGAGATGTCAAACACTCAATTGGCAGAATTGGTTATTAATCCGAATTTGAATGTTGTCACAATGGATGTTTTGGATAATGTAACCAAAGAAACTGACGAGAAATTTGATGCATTAGACAATAAGTATCAGAAGTTAGATGAAAAAGGTGTTGCAGGGGGTTATGCTCCTGTTGGCGAAGATGGTTTGATTCCGAATGCGTTTATTCCTGAGCCTGAAACAAAAAGCATATTAACTCCGTTTTGTTTGAATTCATGCAGATTAGACACTAAAGGAAATCCGAATTTATTATCAAGTGAGACTGTAAAAATATGGCAATACACATCAAGTTCGCTAGGGGTTTTCTATACGGCACAAGAGGTTACTTTAGCAAAAGATGTCGTGGTTTACAAAGACACCGAATTAAGTGAGGAGCTTGCGACAATAGTTGCCGTTGATACTTCAGGATTAACAATATCATTCGGCACAATAGAAACTTTGAGCGAATACGAAGATGAGCCATTACATTATTCAGCAACAAATTATGGCGATTTCTATGTTAAAGAAAGTCTGGTTTTAGGTGCAGAATGTTTTTCGGATGCAGACTGTACACAATTAATGGGTGTTGTAACTTTCTTGAATCTAACAAGAATCAGCATAGGCGAAGTTGAAACTTATACCTTTGACGGAAACCAAACAACTCACATCTATATTACAGCGAATGCACCTTTTACTTACACAACAGCCACAAGTAAAACTCATCACGTTGAAAAGAACTTGGTTTTAGACGTTATCGATTTATGTCCTGACGATTCTTCAACAAAGAATTTTAATTTATTTGTTAATAACGAATCTGACGGCTATTGTCTTGTAGCTTTATCAAACACTATTTTTACACAAATGCTTGAACCTACTGATTATCAAGCGAATGACATTTGGTTCAAAATTCTTGAGCCATTAGCAAGCTACATCTATCTATTAAACATTTGGCAGGAAACAAACCTCGTACCCGTTGGAGTTTTCACTCTTGAGGGTGGCGAAAAATAAATGAAGGAGAAGAAATGAATACAAAGTATTACTACAGTTTTAATTCAGAGGGTAAAGCTTTTGTCGGTAAATACCCTGCAATTAAAAATCCAAGAAGGCAGTCTGAATATTTGCTACCGGCACAAGCAACATTCAAAGAGCCTCCTGAAACTAAAGAAAATGAAGTCGCAATTTGGAGTGGTTCGGATTGGGTAATTGAACCTGACTTTAGAGGATTACTTCAAGTTGATATTGAAACAAAAGAAATCTCTACGATCGAATACATTGGAGCAGTAAAAACAGGATTTCAAAAAGTAGCTGAAGATGTTGCACAAGAAATTCAAACCAATCCTGAGAAATTCAAGAAAATCGAAACTTCGCTTGTAGATATTTCAAATACTGAAGAATACAAAAACTATCTCAGAGAAAAGGAGGTCGCTATTCGGAAATCAGAAATCGAACGACAACTTTTAGAGCTTGATTCTAAAAGAATTCGTGCAATATGCGAGCCATCAATAAAAGACGAAACAACAGGCGAAACGTGGCTCGATTACTACAATCAGCAAGTTACCACATTAAGAGAAGAATTGTCTAATTTATGAAAGTAAACACACTCAAAAATCCCCAAATCAACCAAAATGGCTACCACAAGAATGTTTTAACAAAAGAACGAATTGGCACATTGTTTATTTACCCCATTGATTTTACCCCTGATGACTGCTTGTCCTGTGAGGGTTATTCCCTGCAAATAAGCGACTATGAGGACTTATACAAAGTCATTGGAACTAAATTTAACAAAAGTGGCGATGCTTCAGGTACGTTTAGAATTCCTGATTACAATGTAACTGGTCGATTTTTGCAACCTAATAAGCAAGTTGGAGTTCAAATTGAATCAGGCTTGCCTCAACATAACCATACAGCAAAAACCACAACAGCAGGCGCTCATACACACACTAGAGGCTCAATGAATATTGTTGGCGAATTTTATATTTCTGACTTAGGAAATTCAGGTATAGATGGTTCTTGGTCTAGTGGAGCATTTTCACTCACCCAACCTTACGAACGAGGCAATAATGGACAAACATTATCAGGAAAAGGTACAAAAATTTCATTTGATGCCTCTAAAAATTGGACTGGTAGTAGTTCTAGTGCAGGAGGACATACTCATTCAATAACAATTGATAATGCATCGGGTTCTATTTATGGCAGCACATCGGTTGTTCAACCACCATCGCAAACAGTTCATATCTGCATAAAGTACAAATAATCATGAAAATACTTACATTAAACACTAATGAAATAAATCAAAATGGATATCACATAAACAAGCTCACTCGAAATAAAATCGGGTTTATTTATATTGCTCCTGCGAATTTAATTCCTGATGATTGTCTTGCTTGTGATGGTTATGTTTTAAAAATTTCTGATTACAAAAAACTTTATTCAGCTATTGGAAAAACTTACAACACAGGAGTAGAAAATGATGACGAATTCAGAATTCCTGATTACAACATCACAGGTCGATTTCTACAGCCGGGAACAAATATTGGAACTCTAGTTGCAGCAGGACTCCCCCAACACACGCATAGTGGAACATCTTCTAGTAATGGCGCTCATACTCACACAAGAGGAACGCAAGAAATCCAAGGCTCTTTTTATCAGTCAAATTGGAAACAAAAATATTCAAATGGTACTCAAGGCACAGTTGATGGTGTATTTACAAGAACAAATGATGGTGGAACAGGTGGCTCAAATTGGGGAACTAATGGTGGACAAGTCACTTTTACAGCATCTCGTAATTGGACTGGCGCAACCTCTTCTAATGGCGACCATACCCACACCATAACTGTGGGTAATGCCTCAAATACAACCTATGGTGGTTCAACCACAGTTCAACCACCTTCTCAAATTGTTAAACTGTGCATCAAGTATAAATAATCATGAAAATAATTTCTTTAAACACTAATGAAATCAATCAAAACGGATATCACTTCAACAAACTAACTCGGAATAAGATCGGCTTTATTTATACTGCCCCTATAAAAATTGTTCCTGATGATTGTTTAGCTTGTGACGGATATGTTCTAAAAATTGAAGATTACAAAAAACTATATTCGGTTATTGGCTCAACATTCAATAATGGCGAAGAAGCTGAAGATGAATTTAGAATCCCTGATTACAATGTCACAAAAAGATTCCTTCAACCTTCAAACGAAGTTGCGAGGAAAATAGCTGCGGGTCTGCCTGATATAGAAGGTGGTTATAGGCATCATGGTTGGGGTGGCGATAGTTATTATGGGGCTTGCTATGACAACTTTCAAAGTTTTAATTATTACGGAACTGGCAACCAAGCACTATCTTATAAGAATGGTTTTAAATTTAAAGCTTCTGCATCAAATTCAATTTATGGAAATTCAACAACAGTTCAGCCCCCTGCTCAAACAGTTCACTTATGCATTAAATACAAATAAAAATTATGGAAATTCTAAATTTAAATACTAAAGAAATTAATCAAAACGGCTATCATAAAACAATTCTTACACGAGATAAAATCGGAGCTTTGTTTATATTCCCAAACGGACACGTTCCTGAAGACTGTCTTGCTTGTGATGGTTACGCATTAAAAATTGATGATTACCAAAAACTCTACGCAATAATCGGCAAGGATTATAATAATGGCTCTGAACTAGAAGATGAATTCAGAGTTCCTGATTATAATTTGACGGGTTTATTTTTACAGCCGGGATCAAAAAACTTCGGAACAAAAAAGTCGGCAGGATTACCAAAAATAAATCTTGCATTAAGAGTCGATGCTAGTGGCAAAGTTAATTCTTATTACGGCAATAAAAGTTTAAGTGCATATGGCACAGCTGATTATGGTGGCACTATGACTGCTTTAACGGATGGAAATGATGAACCAATGAGACTAATGAGTGATGCAACAAATATAACCTATCGTGCCGGCGATTTAATTATGGACACTAATATTTATGGCAAATCTACAACAGTACAACCCCCATCACAAATAGTTCACGTCTGCATTAAGTACAAATAATTATGGAAATTTTAAACTTATCAACAAATCAATTAAATCAAAACGGATACACCAATAATACTTTAACAAAAGGAAAAATTGGTGCATTATATACATTCCCGACATTGCATACTCCTGATGATTGCTTATCTTGCGAGGGTTATTCTTTGAATATTTCTGATTATAAGGATTTATACAAAGTTTTAGGAACTCAATTTAATAAAAGCGATGATGCTGTTGGTACATTTCGCATCCCTGATTACAACATTACAAAAAGATTCTTACAGCCGGGAACGGATGTTGGAACTCAAATCGCAGCAGGATTACCAACACACACCCATACCGTAACAATGAATCGTACAGATAAATCAGGAAACGACACAAATTGTGTTTGGTCTTACGCAGAAAATAGAGAAGGAACGGCAAGTATAACTTCAAGTGCTCCATCAAACTCAATTTACGGCAAATCTTCAACAGTACAACCCCCATCGCAAATAGTTCACGTCTGCATTAAATACAAATAAATTATGGAAATTTTAAGTTTATCAACAAATCAAATAAACCAAAATGGTTATCATAAGACAGTTTTAACGAGAGAAAAAATCGGAGCGTTATACACATTCCCTATCGATTTTACTCCTGAAGATTGTCTTGCTTGTGACGGCTATTCTTTAGAAATAGTTGATTACAAAGAATTATACAAAGTGATTGGCGATAAATTTAAACAAAGCGAGGATGCTGTCGGCACGTTTAGAATTCCTGATTATAATATTTCAAAACGTTTTCTTCAGCCAACACAAAATGCAGGAAATAAAATCAATGCAGGACTACCTAATATCACAGGGACATTGGGTGTAATTGGTTTAAGTGGTGCAACTTATACAGGCGCTTTTTATTATGTCGGCAGAGGTGCAGCACTTTCTAATAGTGGGGAAGCTGACTATATTGCAGGGTTTAATGCATCGCTTTGTTCTTCAGTTTATGGAAATTCAAGCACAGTTCAGCCTCCTGCTCAGGGTGTCCACGTATGTATTAAGTATAAATAGGTGAAAAATGGAAATATTAGGATTAAAAACAAACTCTTTAAATCAAAATAATTACAGTCAAAACTTACAAACACCAGAGTTTGTCGGTTCGCTTATCACTTACCCTATTGATTATGTGCATCCGAAGTGCTTACCCTGCGATGGTTTTGTTTTAAAAAGAATTGACTATGAGCAATTATTCTCAGTAATTGGAACAAAGTTTAATGACGGAACTGAAGGCTCTGATGAATTTAGAATCCCTGATTATAACATATCGAAACGTTTTCTTCAGCCGGGAAGTGGTGCCGGAACAAAAATCGCAGCAGGACTTCCAGACCACACTCACACAGTTGTTGCTCTTTATTGGGATGCTTCAG
>JAFQNY010000131.1 GCA_017395765.1 bacterium | reverse complement strand
AGAATTATCTAATGCATATAAATCAACAAAATCCTTATTTTTATTTGGCTCTATTACTACATCTTTTTCAAATTCTTCTTCCAATAGTCAATGTAAGAACGTTGCAATTTATCATTGGAATATATTTTATTCATACTAATTTTTAATTTATCAATTAAATCTTTTTGATTTTCAGTATAATAAATATCATGTTTTATTAAAAGTTTTTTAAAGTTTGGATTATTTGTTGTTTGTATTGGTAGCACTTGCATAATATAACTATTCCTTTGTAAGATATCATATCATAAAGTTCAATAAATTTAAACTTACTCTTCTTTCTTCTCAAACCGAGCATCAAAATACAACATTACAACAAGGGAGTTGAGGCTGGAAAGTTTTGCAAAAGACAAAGTCTTGTAACAAAACTTGGAATTGCCGTTAATCGCGACCGAGCAAGACACGAGTCCCGTTTTCCGCTAATAAAAAAGATTCACTTTTGGGTGAATCTTTTTTGTTGATTAAAAAATTAATAATTAAAAAAGGTGGGAATGCTTTAGCTTTTCCCACCTTGTAACATTAGTTTAAATATTTATCAATTTCAATTTCTTTTGCATATTGTGCAATTAAATTAAGTGAAACGAAATACCCTGCAAAACAGACAAAAGGGAGTAAGACAATGCCAATAATGGTTACTGACAGAGCTAAAACTATACCAAAAATTGCTAATGAAAATAGAATGTTTTTACCAATCAAAGTCCAGCTTGCATGTTTATTTTCATTGATTATTCTAAAATGTTTTTTGTAAGCTATTAAATCTTTAAATCTTAATGTTTTAAGGAAACACGCAAACGCTGTATTTATAAATTGTGCTAAGTATAATCCGTAAATTATTCCCAAGACGCAACATATAAGTCCTGAAAATATTGTAATTATTTGAAGATCTGTGTTTAGAAACATATTAAAAAGAGCACTAATTAGTGCATTTACAATAGCAATTCCTAAAAATATAATTAAGAAACAAAGCCCAAAAACAAGAGATGTTAATAATATCCAGCCAATGCAAGAAAGTGTAACTTTAAGTCCTGTTAATAACAGATTTTTTTCATTCCATTCGGCCATTTTAAATGGTTCTGAACTATTAACTACACGGTTCATTGTTGTATAAATAAAACCAGACATATAGAGCCCCAAAATCAAAGATATTGTAAACACTATTATTTGACAAACAAGAGAGCCCTCTGTAAGGACACTTGTAGCTTCTAAAAATCCTTGTATTGCACCAATAACAAAAGGTATAACGTAGCCAATTAAAGCTCCGATTACACACTTAGAAATCCATTTTGGTTCTTCTTTGATAGAAGATATCGCATTTCCTAAACTAATAGACATCTTTTTCGCTTCCTTTCTTTTAGTAACTTTTAGATTATACTTTGTCGAATAGTATAAAACTATCATGCAGATAAAGTATTATTCGCAAATTAAAATTTTTGAGAAGCATAAGAGGTTCTCGAGCCCACGATTTTTTCTTTTTAACTCAAGGTCTGCCAATATTCTCCGGTTTAGTAAAAAAATCTACCTATAGCATCACATATTGCAGCAGGAATATCTATTGGGATTAATATAACTGTTAAGGTGTTATTTTTAGTCGCGCAGAAGTAGTTCGTATCGGGCAACTTTATCCGGTACGACGTTTAAAACAAATTTATCGTCTTCAAATAAGAATTGTCTTTAATTCTCATAATCTCAGGATTAAATTAAGCGATTTGTTGTTGAGAGCTTTGAGCTTGTTTTGCTTTTCGTTTTTTATCAAGAGTATTTGTAATATAAATATTCAAGTTTGGAATACCCAAGCCAAGAACAATACCTGTGAATAAATATCCGATACCTTGAGCTTTGTTTAAAGTGCGAAGTTTGCTTCGAACATTTTTAACAAATACCTCGTCATTGATATTTTTCAAGTCGTTAAGCATTTCTTTGAATGTCTTAGCTATTCTTTGTCCGTTTTCATTTTTTATTGTTGAAATACCTTTTTCAGAAAGAGCTTCAATAAGGATTTCATCTCTTGTTTTTAATTTTGAATAAAACGCTCTTTTGAAGAATCCTTTTTGAGCAATATCATTTGTTCTGTTCATAACAGAATTATTAATTTTTTCTGCAACCAGTCTGTTTACAATATCACCAAGAACAAGCCAGCTTATGTAACCTAAGAAGTCTTTGGTTAAAGATTCTCTTAATTCATCTTTGTCACGGGCAGCCAACAATCTTGACATAATTGTCAAGCCATAAATACCCATTAATTGGTTAACGGATGGGAACAAGCCTTTAAAAGCTATTTTATCGACAAATCCTTTAAATCCTGTTTTCATTGTTGCAAGTGTTAATCCGCCAAAACCTAAAGCAGAAATTCCTTTTAATATTTTGAATTCTGTACTTTTATCTTTTGTACGACCGCCGACGCCGACAAACCCGTCTGAACCTGTTTTGAGTTTTGTCAGGTAAATGTTTAGCGGCTGAATAGACATACCAATAGCACTACCAATCACAAATCCTGCAACAGAGCGGTTTTTCATGAATTTGGAAAGTTTTGAGATATATTCGTTGAAAGAACCTTTAACTTGGTCTTTGTTAAATGTTTTTGAAAGCTTAAACATATCTTCAAGCAGTGTTTCCAAATTTGTGACACTACCGGTTTTTCCGTCTGCAGAAGATAATATGTATTTGTTTTGAGCTCCTGTGTGTTCGGTGATTCTGTTTATAAGAGTTTTTATAGAATCAGAGGACTCTTTATTTTTCCATTCTTTCCAAGTTTTGGTATTAATAGCATTATTCAAAATTTCTGAGAACTCATTAAGTACGTCATCAGATAAACCGGCAAGTTTGACATACCCTTCTGCATCAGCTTTTATTGATGTCGGATTATAAGCTTTGACATTGCGTAAAGTTTCTTTTATGTATTCAAGTTGAGATTTTCCGCTTTCAACTTGTTTAGTTTTGTTTTCTGCCAAAATTCTGATTGTCTCAGGAGCTGCAAGAGTATTATTTACTTCTGTAGCATTAAGCCCAAACTTGTTGATAAGACCCAAAGAAAGTAAATATCCCGCACCGAGCCCATAAAGCCCGATGAGCGAATGGTTTAATGTCCCTGAAGCTTCTCTGCGTGCAGTTTCCCAAGCGGCATCCGGACCTCTTTTAATGTCTGTTCCGACTCTCGGAATTACCATAAAAGCTAAATCAATCAGGTTGCAACCAAGTCCTTGGTTTGTAGCTAAAAATCGAAGGGTTGTATCTACACCGCTTTTGAATTGAGGGTGCTTTTTGTTTGTATATTGTTTTTGTTGAATATTGTTTTGTACCTGTTGTAGTTTCATATTTTACCTTTCGCCAATTTTTTGCTCTGTTTATCTATCTTACGGAACTCGTCTGAGTACCTAATTCCTTTTGCTTTAAGGAATCCGTATTTTCGATGTTCGTCGAGCCTTGGCTGGCTATTTTTAAATCTTCGGCGTGTCTTTTTTTAGTGTTTTTTCTGGTGAAAATTGGTACAATTAACCCAAGCAGTATTAATGATACACCTAAGTTAGCAATTTGGCAAGCTGAACGAAGGTTTGTTGCTTGTTTTAATTCTTTCTTTATAATAGCCTTTTCTGCTTCGTTCGGTTTTAAACCTTGTTTTTTGATTCTTTCTGCAGTATTACTTACTACTTCTTCTGAAGATTTTAGAGTAACATCTTTCATCCAGTGCCAGAATTTTTGGAAAACATTTGCATTTTCTTCTAACGGTTTGGTGTCGTTTAAAAGTCTGATACCTTTTTTCTTTTCAATAATTGTAGCAGCACCTTTAGCAGCATAATCTCCTAAGAAATACAATCCGCAGAAAGTTGCGATGTCACGAACGGTAGCTTCTGCTAATTCGTTTTTGTCATCAGCTACAGCCATTCTTGATGCAAATGTTGTAGTCGAAATGATTCTTGCTTGATCCATTGTTGGGAATAAGCCTTTAAACTCAAGCATATTTAGGCTAGGCAGTTTCATCATTGATAAAAGTGAAACGCCTATCATTGATGATATAGAAATAAGTTTTTGTTTTAAAAGT
>JAFQNY010000130.1 GCA_017395765.1 bacterium | reverse complement strand
TATCAACAGCAACGATAGTCGCAAGTTTTTTGCTTAATTCTGTATCTTTATAAACCACGACATCTTTTGCTAATGTTATGTTTTGAGATGTATAAAAAACACCGAGAGAACTTGCTGTGTATTTCCAAATTTTGACTGTTTCGCTTGATAATAAATTCGGATTTCCTTTTGTATCAAGTTTGCATGAATTCAAACAGAATGGGGTTAATATGCTTTTTGTTTCAGGTTCAGGAATGAAAGCATTCGGAATTAATCCATCTTCGCCTACCGGAGCATAACCACCGGGTTGTCCTTTTTCTTCTAACTTCTGATATTTATCATCTAAAGCCTCGAACTTCGCATCGGTTTTATTTATCGTGTCATCAAGCACGTCCATTGTTACAACATTTAAGTTTGGATTGATAACCAACTCTGCCAATTCTTTATTTGACATCTGAAGTTCAATTCTAATTGTGAGTTGTTTTACTGTGCCACTTTCAGGTGCTTGTTTTGAGGTTTCAGGGAATTTTGTAATTACAATTAAATTATTTTCTGCATCAAAAACACCTGCTTCTCTAACATCAAAACCACCGACTTCAGCAGGAACTGTTGTTACGCAATAAAAACGTTCTTCAGTCCATTCGCATTTTTCAACATTGCCACGCCAAACTTCATGCACAAGTTTTGTTTGCGTTGTGCTTGGTTCATAATATCTGCCATTTCCATCACCTAACGCAATATGAGTTACTTCAAAAGGCAAACCTTCTGTTATGCATCTTAATTGCTTTTCAGCACCATAGTCTGTGACTAACGAGTAAAATTCTTCAGCCATTCTTAACTCCTAGAATTTATTGTTATTGTTTGTTCTTCGATAGTGGCTGCGTATGAATGAACACGAGCCAAAGTTGATAAGTGAAACTGAATTTCCTCAAGCCAAGAACGTTCATTTTTATATTCATCAATCAATGCTCTTAATTTGAGTTCTGTTTCTTCGTTAATTGAACGATTGAAAATCTGAAGAATAACTTTGAAGTGGTATGGATCACCGCCATAGTTAAACCATTCTTCAATATTTCCTACGATATTTAGGGTTTTAAAAATCTCTTCTAATGCGAATTTTGTTCCTTTGTATCGGTGCATTTTTATAGCAGATTTTATAAGGTTGCGTTTTTCAGTTTCACTTAAAGCCTGCAACCAACCCTCATTCCCTGTAATGTGATATTGTTCAGCCAAATGTGGCAAAGCATCAACAGGAACATTGTCTATTATTGAAACCAAGAGAGATTCCAAGTCTAACTGTGCGAATCTTTCTTCGCATATTTCATCAAAAATTTTAAGGTTTACATCATTAATCGGTGCAAGAGTTTTCTTACTCATCAGCATAACCTCCTATTGCAATATTGAAATTAACCAAATTCGCCCATTCGGATTCAGAAATTTCTATGTCAGCAGGAGTTTTTAAATCGACTTTAAACACTCCATAAACGCTATTTAAAATTGCTATAATTTGCGTTTGAATTACATTTTTTCCTAATTTTTCAGACAATGAAATTTTGTATTCATTCAGCTTTGCATTAATAGTTGTTTGAACGCTTGTTACGTCAGCATCTTTGTATAAATAGATGGTTGCATCTATTGAAAAATCTTTTTTCGTTGGCGATAAAACCTTAACTAAATCTGTTAATGGTCTGATTTTATCGTCAGACAAATAAGTCTGAACAATGTTTATAATTTCGCTATTAGGGTTTCCGTCTGTTGTTAAAGGATAAATATTAACCACACCCGGTGTTGGGGAATTTATTGCGACATCAATTATTGATTGATGAGCTGTTAAAGTGTGGTAGCGATAAGCACCTCTGCTCCCTGCATTAGAAAACTTTTCAGGAGCTTGTCTAATTCTTTCTCTTAAACTTTCAGCCTCTTCATCATCTGCACCACCTGCGGATATCGTTACGTTTTCAGCCTCGCTGATATAACTTAAAGGTGTAATTAAATTATTGATTGAACCGATAATGTAATTATTAGATGCAGACCCCGGAGTCTCACAAGATGCCTCTGCAATAACTTCTGTTTGACCTGCTTTTAGAATAACTGCTTGGGTTGTTTGGAATATAAACAAACCATCTTTTGTTTCAACTTCTGTTCCCTTTTCAATTACAAAATCAAAATCTAAAGGTTCATCAACTTTAAATTTTAAATCTGTAACGGAGCAGTTTGCTAAAAGTTTTCTAACACCTAAAGGCTCACCGATATGTTCAAGAATATCAAGAGGAGCATAGCTCAATAAATTTTGCTTTGCTGTTTCTTGAATTTTCATTCTTAAAATGGTTTCACGATAAGCACCGACATCAACCATTAAACGTTCAATTTGTGCAGGTTGAAGAATCTTGCCGGATTTCTTTTCGTAAAG
>JAFQNY010000129.1 GCA_017395765.1 bacterium | reverse complement strand
GTCAGGACTCTTTTTTGTTTATTTAGTATTGTCATGCGGTGCCTAACCTACGAACTATTCTATTCTATTGAGCATTATACCTGTGTTTCAGGTTTAAAAAATCGCATTTACAAAACTTAATATTTGCATTTTATTTAAATAAAGTGTTATTATAACCAGATGAAAAAATCTACTAAAAAACTTATTATACATACTTTTATCGGCATATTAGTTTCAATTGTTTTATATTCTTTAATTGATACTCAGGCACAAAGTTCTCATTTATTGCCAAGGGTTATGGATAAAACAAAATTGGGAGTATTTATTTGTCCTTTTATAGGATTAATATATTGGTTTGTTTCTAAAGATATTGATGATTAGGAAGTATAATAAATTGTGCTCCGGTTTAATCATCTACATCTTCAACGTCATCTATATCGTCTTCGTTATCTATTTCATCTTTGTCTGTGATATCTTCTATGGCTTCTTTAACTTCAGGATTAATTAATGGTTTTAGCATTTTCATTACGGGAGAGACCATTTTTGCAACCACAAGAGGACATAATATAGTCAGAATAAGTCCGCTACCTATCATTTTGATAACTTCCATACCGCCTTTGGTATGTTGTAATTGAGTAGCTTGTTCTGCGGTTGTGGAAAGTAGCCCTTTGGAGAAAGCATCATAGACTTTCGTAAAATCTTTTATATTGTTTATTCCGTTTAAGGCTTCATATTTTTGAAACTTAGGTAAATTTTTCAATAATTTGTAACCGCCTTTTTGAAAAACTGTTGTAATAATAGCAAAATACATTACCATACTTACAGATTGGAATATAAATTCTTTAGTGGCTGAATATTTTCTTGCATCAAGACTTGCACTTTTATCAACCAGAGTAAATGCAGGTCTTGCAACGGCTTTAAGGCTACCTTCCGAAAGGACTTGGAAAGCTGAGTCTTGAACTAATTTCGAAGCTGTATTGCTTGTTATTATATTTAATCCTAATCCCATCTGTTAAACCCTCATCCCTGTAGAATAATTTGGAAAAGTTCCTCGAAAAGCCGTAGTAGCTTCATTCTTTTTTACAACCGTATTATTTTTGTTTACGGCCTGATTTGAATCAATCGGAGCTTGTTCAATAGGTTTTTTACCCACAGTATTATTAATTTTCGGTCCGACTTTTTTCATTATTGGTGAAATAATGGCATTACAAAGTGGCGGAATAATTGCTACAGCTAAAACCCATACTGAAAGTTGTGATAAGGCTATTCTTGTATTATGGAATACTTTTAGCGGTTTCAACAGTTCGACTTTTGGAGTTTCTTTTGCAACTTTGTTTAAAGTGTTATTTGGATTATTCTTGTGCAATCCTTCTACAAAGTTTTCCAAAGTTTGTTGTAGCGGTTTTTCGCTTTTTCCTTCTGCTTTTTCAATAATTTTGTTTAAATTCTCTATATATTGAGATACTTCTTTAGGTAATTCTTTTCTGTTTGGTGAAAGTCTGTTTAGATAATCTTCACCCGCCATTTTTATTTTTTTAGAATCAACATTTCGTAAAGTGTTCAATTCTTCTTGGTTTAGCAACCCTGTTTTTTCAAGTTTTTTTGCCTTGTCTTTATAGTAAGCTCTGCATATAGGAGCAGTTGCGTGTTTTTGGATTTGCCCCGTAACACCAATATATGTAATTAGGGCTAATCCTTCCATAATAATATCTCGAATTATTGTATAAGTTTTTTGCTCCGTAGAAGCGGTTTTGTCTGTTGCGGTCGCAATCGGTAAAAAGAACATTTTAAATCCGGCCAAAACAGCAGTTGCTATTTGGGATGAATTGTTCGTGCCTAGTGTTGTTAGTATATTATCAATTTTTGCCATTGCTATAAATATTGTTTGTCAATTACCCGAATATCTATATTAAAGCTCAACATAAAATTTTTTGCTATTTAATTTTAAAATTTACAAAAATTAATTAATATAACTTAATAAAAAGAGGATAGTTTAAGGTTTTAGTATCAAACAAGAGTTTAAAATATTAACTTGAAGATTACCCAAATCAGTATCAATAAAATTATACTTACCGGTTTTGAAAATTGAAAAGACTTTGTTTTCATTAATCTTGATATTTCGTCAGATAGATAAACAAGCCCGGATTTGTCCAATGCATGGTTGTATTGTTCTTTAGAAATTTTACCTTCATCCAACATTTCTTTTAGCGACAATTTAAGTTCTCTTAGATAAATAGCATTGGCAATATAATATTCATCCTTCAAGCTATCCTTGTCTTCTATGTATTTGAGTTCAACTGCGCAAACTATGGCGGTAAAAGTATCCGTAATTCTTTCAGCAAGGGTTGGATTATTTAGAAGGTTATTTTTGTATAGAACCACTATTCTATGGAAAGCGGCTTCCATACCTACTGTTAACAATCTTTCCATTTCAGGCTTATTAAATTCAAAATTAGTATGAAGAGCTGAATCTATATAGTGTTCAGAACTGTTATACAAAAATTTAAGGATTTTTTGTCTATCTTTTTTCTTGCAGTTATGTTTTTTTAAAACGTGAGCAGCTTTTACAAGATATTTATATGCAAGAGATTTTCCGTATATGTATAGAAATTTATCTTTTAAGTAATCGTTGTTTGAATCTTCATTTGTTGTATAAAAGGAGTTGTGATTAATTTCTTCAATGGCATTTTGATATTCCGTATCAAAATTGGTATTGTTTTTTATAACATTATTACAAACCCCAATACAACCGTTACAGATATAAATATCATCATCTTGGATAAATTTTTCGACTTCACTTTTGCTTCTGCCACAAAAAGAACAATGGATTTCATCTTTATCAACATTTCTTTTCAACGTCGCTGATTGATAATTATAACTGCAATTTTCTTCTTCTAATATTTCGTTGCAAAGAGTAAGACATTCGTTACAAATCTGAGCACCGTTTTTGTTTATTATAAAATCTGTTTTTGATTCAGGTTTTCCGCAAAAAGAACACATTTTATATTTTTCTGAAAACTTTTCTTTTAAGTTTTTAACGTCTTTAATTATCGATTCTAAAAACTCAATTTTTAAATCAACATAATTTGATTCTACAAGCATATCTGAAATATAGCCCAAGTCAGCTATTTGTCGTGAAGTTTTTGCTATGTATAACTTGAACTCTTCACAACAATTATTAAAGTCTTTTAATGCTGTATCTAAATTGCCGAGGCGGTATTCTGCTATGCTTTTTAGCATCCAAAAATCAACCAATTGCGGTTCTTTTGTTTCTGCGAATTCTTTACAAAGTTTTATAGCTTGCTCATATTCTTTGTTGTATAAAGAAATTTTTATTATATTTACAAATGCACAAATGTTACATTCGTTCAGTTTATATGATTGTTTAAAGTCTTCCAAGGCATATTCTACAGGTTTATTTAAATAAAATTTAGCATCTCCTCTATTGTTATAATTGAAAGAAAAATCGGGGTCTGTGTCGATTGCTTTGTCATAAAATTCAATTGCTTTATTATAGCGTTTTAATGAGCTGTAGGTATTTCCTATGCAATAATAAATTTTTTCATAAGAAGGATCTAATTCCGCAACTTTCATATAATCTTGAAGAGCGTCATTATATTTATCAAGATCGAATAAAACTTCTCCTCTCCAAAAATATATTGAAATATCGTAATTATGAGATGATGTTGCCAAGAATTGATTGCATTTTTGCATAAAATCAATATAAAAATCTTCTGAAATTTCATATTCTTTTGAATACAAATACATACATTTTATTTGTAAAAGCTTGTAATATTCGTTGTTATTTTCTAAATCGGCAGCTTGTATGAAACATTCATGAGCGTTTACGTAATCTCCCGCATTAAGAAGTTCAATACCTTTGGTGTAAAATTCGTTATAATCTTCTGAATCATCAGGTTTTATATCGAGATTTCCTGTTTTGGGGTCAGCTGAATATTTTTTATTGTCAGAACGTAATTCGTATGTGCCGTTGGTCAAAAGTCTAATGGAGTCGTATTTTGGTTCGATTATAATTTTACCGTTTTTATTTGCTCTTCCGTATTTGGGGTTTCCGTTTTCGTCTTTTTTTACAAGATTTATATTTTCATCACCGTCTTTGCAAAAAGAAATTTGCATGTATTCGACCGGCAGAATGATGTTGAATTCTTCATCTGCTAAACCGTAATTTAAGTATTTATCTACTATAATACAAATTCCGGTTTCTTCGTTTCGTTTGGTAATTTTATAATTTGTGTTTTTTTCCATTATTCAATCCTTGAAAAGTTGTCACTAATATTTGGATAATCTCTCTGCAACTGATTGTATCATTTTTTTAGCAAATTAAAATACTCAAAATTATGTATTTTGATGTGAAAATTAAGGTTGTAATAACGAAATTGTTTTGGATATGAGGTATTTTTATTTAAAAATACCAGACGTTTCCAGATATTTTTTTATTTTGTCCAAATTTGAGGTACAATCTTCAATTCCTAATTGATAAATTGCATTGAGTTTTTTGATATTTTTTTCTACTCTTGCAATTTTTAAATCTTGTGAAGGGCGAAGTACGATAATTTTTTCTTCGTTCTCATATTGTTTTATTAAATCAAGTGTTTTGTTATAGATTTCATGTTGTTTATTAGCGGTTTTGATGAAATTCGGATATTTCCGGTAATACAAATTATATGGCATAGAATTTCTATGTTTTCTATAATTTTCAGGTCTTGTTAAAACCACAATTATTTTTCCGTAACCTTCATCAAGAGCTTTTTGTAGCGGAATAGGGTCACTTATCGCACCATCTAAATATTTTGCTCCTTCAAGTTCAACACATTTTGAGACAAAAGGCATAGAACCTGAGGCCCTCAAAGCTTCCAGACCTTCTTTTGCATCAGTGATTTTTATATATTCGGCATTGCCTGCTTCAACATTAGTTACCACTGCAAAAAAATCAATCGGAGAATTGTTAAAAGTTTCAAAATCAAATTTATCGAGCTCGTTTACTAATTTATTGAAACAAAATTCTTTGTTCATAATATTGCCGGTTGTAATAAGAGAATAAAGTCCCATATAATTTTTTTCGTGTGCGTATTTAATATTGTATCTTATAGCTCTGCCAATTTGTTTTGATTTGAAATTTATTCCGAACAACGCACCAGCCGAAACTCCGAAGATTGCATCAGTGGAAATATTGTTTTGCATAAAAACATCCAAAACTCCTGCGGAATATAATCCTCGCATAGCGCCACCTTCAAGTACAAAAGCAGTTTTTGATTGTTTTTTATTATTCATAAAAGACCTCAAGCTTATTATATAATAAATTTAAATTGTTTTTAATCACGGATTGACAAATTTTGAAAAAAAATATATACTCTCTTGAAGAGGAAATAAAAATGACTAACTTTAGATTTTTCTTTAATAATCATTCTATCCATAGCAACCTGAAGGGGCTATGGTAGTTAGGTTATAAAGTCAGTTCTTTTTAATAAGTCTTAAATACCAAATAAAAGCCCTTTCAGGAAGAGCTTTTATTTTTTTTATTTGGTATTTAAGCTTTTATTATTTAGTCAAAGAACAAAAAGGAGAATTATTATGTTAGTAAATAAAATTAATGCAAGTGTTCCGTATTTAATAAATCGTAAAAATTCATTCGTAAAAGATTCTGTAAATCTGGAACGACAGCCGCTCAGGGATACTGTCACTTTTAAATCAAGCCCGTTTTATTTTGAAAATATTAATCCTAATTTGAAAAATGCGATTAAAAATGCTGCTTTGGCAGGGAATGATTATGAGGTTTTTAGGATTTTAGGAATGAAGCCTAAAATTTTACCTGATAAAACTATTTCCTTGAAGCAGTTTAGAGCTTTTCAAAACGGAATAAAGTTTAAAGAGTTTGGTGTAATTGAGCAAAAATTGATGGCTAATGTTTCAGAAATTCTTGGCGATGCCGATTTTTCCGAAATGTTATGTTATGCAATACCAAAATTAAAGTTTGTCGGAGGAAATCTTAAGCTTGGAAATAAATGTATGTTTTTTCCGTGTTTGGAAGAAGTTAAAGGGAGTATAACTTCTCAAGCGTATTATAAAAGGGAATTATTTAGTATGCCTGTGTTAAAACGCTCAGGAAGTATTGATGCAAGTGAGTTTAATAATTTAGATAGTTATGAAGAATGTACGGAAGTTTTTTCCGTGAAAAATAGTTTTATGGATAAAGTTTTTAAAAACTTAAAGAAAACTAATGTTCTCATAATCGACAATTCTGATTGGGTATATTATAAAGATGAATATAAAGACCTGCTTGGAAAGTGTTTGTTCCCGGCTTTAGAAGAAATCTCTTATGCAATGCGATACGATACGGGCGAAGGGGTAGAAATGCCGAGCTTAAAACGATTTGACGGAAGGATTGTGTATGATATGGAAGCAACCTTTCCTAAATGGGGGGATTTTGATTTTAAAGGGCAAATTTCTAAAAAAGTTCCGTTTAATCACAACTAAAAGGATGCTTTGCCATCCTTTTAGGCTAAAATTTGATGTATTTGTTAATTTGGATAAAGATACTGTATTGGGTAATGTTCAAAGTCTTCATAAAATAGCTTTTTATTGTTAAAATGGGAGGGAAGAGAATATCAACCAATTAACCGATTACTTTTTTGTTAAATAAGGTACTATAAGAAGTATGAATATTGATTTTCAAGAACTTATGAATAAAGCAAAAGAAGCGGCGCAAACTTCTTATTCACCTTTTTCAAGATTTGCGGTTGGTGCTGCGGTTTTGATGTCAAGCGGTAAAATTTACCAAGGATGTAATGTAGAAAACTCCTCTTTTGGTTTAACTATATGTGCTGAACGCTGTGCAATATTCAAAGCGATTTCTGAAGGCGAAAAAGAAATAATCGCTATTGCAATATATTCACCAAATTCAGATTCTTGTTATCCTTGCGGAGCTTGCAGGCAAGTTATGTATGAGTTTCAAGGTGAAGAAGAAGAGATTCAAGTTGTTACTGAAAATCTGGGGGCTTTAGAAGTTAAAAATTTGAGTTATTTTTTGCCTTGCGGGTTTAGAATTTAAGTTTGTCGGTTATGTATATCATTGAAGTTTTTATTAAGTGGCTTAATAAAAGAGAAACAAAAGAAATAAAATATGAGAAGCCCAGTTTTGAGGAAGTTGATGAGGCTTTAACTTGTCAACATAATTTTATGCCGGTTGACAGTACGGGAGATGTTTTAGCTTGTACAAAATGTGGGTTTGTAGTAAAAAAGAAGGATAAACAATTTTAAAAAACGTTTGTAAATGTTTATAACTGATGAGGTTAATATATGCAAAAATTTTTAGATTTTATATCTTCAAAAATGTTTAGAAATGCAGTGTGTTTTCTGTTGTTTACAGGGCTGATGACTGCAGCGATATCTTCGCAAAACTTTTTCTTTCAAAAAATTATAGAAAATAATACTGCGAAAAAAACGATTGAAGCAAAAAAAGATATAAAAATAATTGATATTATCAAAACAGAACAGCACAAAAAAGAAGTTGCACAAAATATTGAGCCGATTTTAACTCAGGCTGAAGATGAATTTATAACAACAAGTTTACATGCTTTAAAAAATACCGTATATAAGATTCGTAACAAAGATGTTGCGGATAGTGTTAAAAGAGAAGAATTAAAGGTTTTATTTGATGAATCAAGCAAAGGCTCTTTGATTGATTTCTTATTACGCTCCGAAGAAGCAGAATTACAGTATGTTTTTGAAAAAGCTAATGAGACTCTGAATTCAGTATTAAATGTAGGGGTTTCTTATAAAGATTTTGTGAATAATAATGTTACTAATATTATCAGAAAACATTTACCAAGTAAT
>JAFQNY010000128.1 GCA_017395765.1 bacterium | reverse complement strand
TTCTTCTGCTTTTACTTCTATTGCACATAGAACGGACACCGCAAAAAATATCGTCCAAAAGATTCTCCACACTCTCATTTTAACCTCACCTTATAACTTTTGTCTGCATATTCAATTTTTCAAGCAAAAATTTTACACCCAAACAAGTTAAAGATGCTCCGTAATTGCAAGTACTCCAAAGATTAATTAACATACAATCGCAGTTATCATTCAATATTCGCCCGACATTTTCATTGATAGAAACCTTATCGATATTTTGATAAAAAAGTTCTCTTTGTCGATGGTTTTTATTAGGTTTTATAATATTAGGATTTGATCGTATCGCAGATTTAATAGGAACTTTTTTCAAAAATTTAGAACTCGAGTTCAAAATATTTAACAAAATTTCGCCTTTTAAATTATTAATCAATACTACCGAAATACCTTTTTTATCGTTGTATTTTTTATTAACTTTATCAATTCCCCAGAAATCCCCTATCGTTATGTTTGCTTGTCGAGGTAGTTTGTTAAACTTACATTCTCCGCATGAATTTCTTGCAATTAATCCTGCATGAAATGCAAGATTATAACAGTCTTTATACCCTTCAATTAATTTACTCTTATTATTAACTTTCACATCTAAAAGAACTCCACACCCCCATCCTCGATGTGTTTTTGGTCGAAAATTATAATTTTCTATCATATTCAAATCAAAATTCTCTTCCAAATATTTCTTAAATACTTTCGGACTTGGAGTGCCGTGACAAACAATTTCTACAGTATATAAGTTCTCGTAATCTTTTTGCAAAAAAGCATTAAGTCCGGCTATTTGACAAGGAGTTCCCGTAAATAAAACACTGCGCCCTGCTTCTAAAATATCCTTGGTTTCTTTATAACAATTTCCCATCGTACTTTGCAAATATTTCGAACCTCGCATTAATTCTATATCCGCTTTCTTATCAGAAATTATATGCTTTACACTCCAAGGAGAATCCCACACCGCACCTGCTACAAAACCTCCTTGTTCTAAAAAATGATATGCCAAAAGAGGAAAAACACCACCGGAAGAACTCTCTTGACGTATATCATCAGATGCCATAACGGCATAACATGCAGGAGAGTTATTGTTCCGATATACCGGATTTAAAACCGGACAAATTTTAGAACATAGCCCGCAATTAGTGCATTTTGCCTTATCCACCAAAGGTTCTAAAAAACCTTCTTGATTTTCAACCATCGTTATTGCTTTAGCCGGACATTTTGAATAACACGCACCACATCCGGTACAATTAATATTAAAAGTCTTTATCATAAACTAACACCTTGATAAGATTTACAAAACAAAGGAATACCTAACACTTTTATTATATTTTTTTGATTCTTAATTTTTTGACGAAATATTGGAATAAACCATATTGAAAGATTTTTGTCATATTTATGCCAAGAAAACTTAATTCCGGCTCGCCTAAAACAAAAAAATCTTGAATACTTCGACGAATCTTGAATTTTCTTTATCAAACTCTTAGCAAAATTTTTGCTGTATTTATCAATGATAAACTCTTTTGCATCTTTTAATGCGATTTTCATATCATCTTCATGTTTTCTTTTATTTTTTTTAGAATAAAGATTAAAAGTACTGGATTTTTCTCTTATTCTATACATAACCGTAATGTCATCAATAATTGACAATACAGGCATTGAAGCTAAAAGTTTTGTATTAAACCCGTCATCTTCATGCACAACATTTTTATTAATAAAACTAATTTTATTATCATTTAAAAACTTTAACGAAAATATTTTTCCCCAAACGGCAACCATTAATGTTTCTAAAAAATATTCAAAATTTTCTTCTGTAATAAATATTGAATTTATAGGTTTTGGAGACAATGTTTGCTCAAACCCTTTTGCTTTTTCGATTTGTATAGGATTCTTTATATCATCCGCAAAAGCTCTGCAGTGAGAAATAACTAAATCGTCATTTGTTTTAATAATTTTTTTATACATTACTTCTAATGCATTTACGTTGAAATAATCATCAGGATCAATAAAAACTACATAATCAGATTTTACAAGGGTCAAACCGACATTTCTTGCAACACTTTGACCTTGATTTTGCTGAGATATAACTTTTATTCTCTTATCGGCCCTTGCATATTCTTCTAAAATACAAAGTGAATTATCTGTTGACCCGTCATTAATACAAATAATTTCAATATCTGTTAACGTCTGATTTACTACACTGTCCAAACATTCCCTTAAATAATTCTCAACATTATGTACGGGGATTATAACACTGACTTGTGGCATACTAACCTCCTAATATTTATACCGTTACAATTTTCCCAAACGGTATAAAACCCAATAACTTATAAATCTTTAAATTCTTGTAATAATATACTTTTAAAACTGTTAAATTAAAAATTTTATAATACTCTTTTTTTTGAATCATATTTCCTATATCCAAAAAGATATTATTGTCTTCAGCATATTTATATAATTCGTTTATAGCCCATTTGTAATCTTCTGAATGCTTAATTGATTTTTGTCTTACTGTAGAATTTGGATTTGCTCTGTAAATATAATAAACATCAGGGACAACAACCATCTTCCCCATTTTATGTAACAACTTTATAATCAATGCAATATCTTCATAAAATCTACAAGGTTGAAATTTAACCCCTAAATCTTTCCAAGCAGACCTTTTATAAATTTTATTCCATATATAATTATCTGCAGGCAAATTATCCATACGTATCTTATCATTCACTGTCGTACACAACAATTCCGCTTCATAGCTTTTTCGAATCTTAATGTTATTTTTTTTGATTTTTTTAAATCCTGCACAAGCAATATCACAATCATACTTTTTTGCTGAATTATACAACTTCTCAAAGTAATTAACCTCAACCCAATCATCTGAATCAACAAAACCCAAATACTCACCTCTGGCTTTTTCAACACCAATATTACGAGCAACAGACTGTCCTTCATTTTCTTTATTTATAATTATTATTCTGGAATCTTTTCTTGCAAAATCTTCTAATATAAGCAAAGAATCATCAGTCGAGCCGTCATTTACACAAATAATCTCTATTTCTTTTAAACTTTGATTTATCAAACTCTCTAAACAAGTTCCCAAATATTTTTCTACGTTATAAACGGGAACTATTATCGAAACTTTAATCATTCAAAAAACTCCTATACATTATTTCAACTATTATTCTATATATTAAAATTATTCTGTCAATATATTAAATATAATATACATTAGGTTAAACATATTTGTCATCATTTGCTTTAAAAAGTATGATTTAATAGTGATGACTGATATTGGTAAAAAAATCGGACGTAGAGTTCAATATTTGAGAAAACAAAAAGGTTTTAGCCAAGAAAAATTAGCTGAAGCTATTGGTATTGCTACAACTTCTCTTAGTTTTATTGAAACCGGTAGAGGATTTATGACTTTACAAACTCTTGAAAAAATGTGCCAAGTCTTATCCGTCGAGCCAAGTGAAATATTCCAATTCAATTCCACTTATACAAATCAAGATATGTTTGATTTTATCACCCAAAAACTTGAACTTATCAAAAATGACGACGAAAAACTAACTACCATTTATTCTATTATCAAAAACATTATTTAATGCGTCCTACTTCTTTTACTCCCATCTCTTAAATCAACCTAACTATTTAATTTTAAGAGTTTAAGTTCTACTTACAATCAGCCAAGTGGCTATTTAAATTTTTAATATAATCAAGAACTCACTAATCGAAGTTTAAAGAGATATAATAGATTAATTAGGTAGTTTAAAAAATCTTTTCCATCAAAGATTCAAATTCGGGAAAGGAAATGTTTGTCCATTCAAAATCATTAATTAAAATTTCTTTTTCACAAACCAAACCTGCGACATAAAAACTCATTGCTAATCTATGGTCGTGATAAACATCTAATTCCGCATTCCCTTTTAGTTTTGTTTTTCCTATAATTTCGAAGCCGTCAGGCAATTCTTCTATTTGAACCCCTATTTTACGCAATTCTTCTACCAAACAAGAAATTCTGTCAGCTTCTTTATTTCTCAAATCTTCTGCATTACGAACTACGGTTTTACCTTCTACTTGAGATGCTAAAACCGCAATAACAGGTAATTCATCAATCAGCCTTGGAATATCAGCACCCGAAATTTCACAAGCTCGTAACGAATCCGAATATCTAACCCTTATATCAGCAACACTTTCTCCGGAAATATCTCTTTTATTAAATATTTCAATATCACCATTCATTCTTTTTACAACATCAAGAATCCCGGTTCGAGTCTCATTAACTCCAACATTTTTTATAATAAAATCCGAACCCTCAACAATTAATCCGGCTACAATAAAGAAAGCCGCAGAAGAAATATCACCGACAATCTCAATATCTTTAGCAACTAATTCGCTCGGTAAAACAATTGTTTTATTACCTTCAATTTTAATATCCGCACCTAAATACTTAAGCAACAATTCAGTATGATTTCTGCTAACTACAGGCTCTGTATAAACAGTTTTTCCTCTTGTTGATTTATTAATACCCGCTAACAGAACACAAGATTTGACTTGGGCGCTTGAAAGTTTTGAATCATAAACAATTCCGTTTAATGAGCGTCCTTTTATGGTTAAAGGTGCATGTCCATCAACGGATTCAATATCTGCACCCATTAAACTCAATGGTTCAATAATTCTTCTCATTGGTCTTTTAGAAAGACTTTCGTCCCCGATTAATACAGAATCGAAGTCCTGTCCTGCAAGAATTCCGCTAATTAAACGTGTAGTTGTTCCGGAATTTCCCATATCCAAAGAACCGATTGATTTTTTTAAATTTCCTGAAGAAACGATTTTAATTGTTTTCGAATCAATTTCATTTATTTCAACCCCTAAAGCTCTAAATGCTTTCAATGTTGACCAACAATCAGCTCCGGAAGAAAAATTTGTAATAATTGCAGAACCTTTAGTAATCGAAGAAAACATAATTGCACGATGTGACACCGATTTGTCTGCCGGAATCGTGATTTCACCTTTTAAGTTTTTTAGTTTTGAAACCTTTTTAATCATTATTGTTTTACAATTTCAAATATTGCTTTACACTTTGCAAAAACATTTTCAGCATCTTTTAAATAAAGCATATTAGGACCGTCACAAAGAGCTTTATCAGGATCAGGATGAACCTCAAAGAATAACACATTAGCACCCGCCGCCATCGCACAATTTGCAAGCACAGGAACAAATCTTCTGTCACCACCGGTTGAATCTCCGTTTGATCCGGGCATTTGAACTGAATGTGTTGCATCAAAGACAACTGGATAGCCAAATTCTTTCATTATAGGAATTGCTCTAAAATCAGATACTAAATTGTTGTAACCAAAGCTTACACCTCTATCGGTTAACATAATTTGATTGTTTCCGCTATCTTCAACCTTTTTAACTAAAGACTTCATTTGTTGAGGAGCTAAGAATTGACCCTTTTTTATATTAACAATTTTACCTGTCTTAGCCGCAGCTATTAATAAATCAGTTTGACGACATAAAAACGCTGGAATTTGCAAAATATCGGCAACTTCAGCCGCAACAGAGGCTTGTTCAGGAGTATGAATATCTGTAACAATCGGTAAATCAAACTCTTTTTTTATCTGAGCTAACAACTCTAAACCTTTTTCCATGCCTAAACCACGGTAAGAATTTATAGATGAACGATTTGCTTTATCGTAAGAAGACTTAAAGACATAGTTAATATCAAGTTTTTCACAGACAGACTTTAAACCTTCAGCAGTTTTTCGCATTACATCAAGTGATTCGATTGCACAAGGACCTGCCAAAACTGTTAATTTATCTCCGCCTATTTCAAAGTTTTTTAGTTTTAATGTCATATTAAATCCTCTTATTTTGTTGGACAATCATGCCCGACTTACATATTCCATCCGATAACTTATACGTCCCAACGTCCGCAAGTACCGCCCCAACGAGCAATAATATTTCCTTTGATATCACCGATTTTTTCAACTTTACCAACCGGCTCAGAACCTTCCAATATTGTGATAACCTCACAGTTATTAGAACATCCTGTACATTGGCAAGTTACTGATTGGAATGTCATATTACCGACTTCCCATCCTTTAAACTTAGTCGGAACTTCTGTATATTGATGATTTTCCATTGCCAACAATGCTGCACCTATAGCACCCATTGTTTGGTGATTTTCAGGAACAATAATTTTTGTATTCAAAGCTTCTTCAAAAGCTTTTACCATGCCGGAATTAGTTGCAACCCCGCCTTGAAAAGATATTGTCGGAAGCAACTCTTTTCCTAATGCTAAATTACTTAAATAATTTCTTACAAGAGCCTGACAAAGCCCATATAACAAGTCTTCAACAGGGTATCCCAATTGTTGCTTGTGAATCAAATCGGATTCGGCAAAAACACCACAACGACCGGCGATTCTTGCAGGGTTTGTAGAACGTAATGCGGTTTCACCAAATTTTTCAATAGGTACATTAAGCCTTTGAGCTTGGTGATCCAAAAAGCTTCCTGTTCCGGCAGCACAAACGGTATTCATTGCAAAATCAGTTACAATACCGTCTCTCAAAATAATTATTTTGCTATCTTGACCGCCAATTTCTAAAATAGTTTGAACCCCTGGAATATAAGTGCTTGCGGCAACTGCGTGAGCTGTAATTTCATTTTTTACAACATCAGCCCCAACCAAAGCTCCAGCCAAATTCCGACCTGACCCTGTTGTACCGACACCTTGAATATTATATTCTTGAACTGCTTGAGTTTTTATTTGCTTCAAGCCGTTTTGAACTGCTTCAACAGGTTTACCCGCAGTTTTAAGCATATATGAATCTATATATTTACCTTTTTCATCAACTAAAGCTAATTTTGTAGTAACAGAACCTACGTCTATCCCTAAATAAACATTTATACTCATTTTCTACCTTCTTCCATTTATACAAAACAAGTATAACACAAAAAAGGTGGCTTTTAACCACCTTCATTTTTATATAATTATAAAACCTAATCACTAAAGGTTTTAAATGTTTTATCGACGTTATCTTTAATAACTTTCTTAACGGCATCCATTTCAACAGATAAGGCATTTTGTTCTGTATCAAGTTGTTTTAATCTCAATTCCAAAGTTCTGTCTTCTTGTTGGATTATGGAAGTTCTTGCGTTAATATCAGCAATTGTTTTTTCATACTGTTGAACTTTGTAATTATATTCATTCATAGCATCTTGATACGCTGCTTCATCCGTTACGGTTTCAGTATTCAAAGTATAAACAATACTGTCATCATCAAATCGAACCGAAGTAAATCTTCCGTTTGAATCTGTTTCTAATAATGCGTGGTTAGTAGCTTCAATTTTGGTTTGAACATAAGATGCATTATAATAAGCTAGCTTACTTTGAATATCTATAGGGCTTGTTTTGTCATGCGGTGCATTTATACTGTCGTACAAATCTTGTTCGGTTGTATAATAAGATTTTCCGTACAAATCGAAAGTATAAATACCATTACCTTCATAAACCAATTCACCTTTGTTATTAAAGCTTAAGTACTTATTCATTGAAGAATCAGGACAATCAGTTAAAATCTGAGCCAACTCTGCGACTTGATCTTTTGTAAGTTCACTTGTTAATTCAGATGTAACAGAGTTTCCGATATATGTAGTAACCTCAGAGTTAAAATCTCTCACATTACCCGAAACAAAGTCATCAGAATTGAAGAAATGCCAATTTCTGTCGTTTTCATCATAGCGTGCATAAATTTTACTTGTATCAATTGTTCCGTCAGGATTAACAAACCCTGCTATTTTTGCGTATTCTTGCAAAGATTCTTCTAACTTGGTATCTGTAGGTTTAGTTTGATCAAGATATTCGGTCACATTTTGATATGGATAAACATTACCTGAAGCATCTGTTATTTCATAACCTAAAATTTCGGTTTCTCCTTCCGGAGTAACATTAGTTAACTCAGTAATTTTAGGGGCTAATGCCTCAAGATTATCCAAATCTTCTTTTATGAAGAAATGCCAAGTGCCGCTTGCATCCTGATATCCATAAGCTTCTTCATCAGGAATTGCTCCCGCTTGATATGCCAAACTTCTTGCATTTGCAAATTTATTAAAAGACTCTTCTAATTCTCTGTCAGCTTGAGTCATCGCATTTGTTATAGGTTGAACATTGACAGTTGAACCGTTTTGCATAACGACAGTAGCAGTACCGTCATCATTATAAGTGACTTTCGGATCAACAAATTGATTTTCAATAACTTCATTTTTTGTATGAACCTGTGGGTCTTGTAAAAGTTTTTTTGCACCGGTGAATATATCTGCGTAATAATAGTGATTAACAATATAATTATAATCCGGATCTGCTGAAGATAACTGTTGCCAACTTTCAAGAACTGATTCATTTGTTCCGTCAGAAAAAGAATATTGAACTTCTGTATAATCAGTCGTTTTTGGTGCAACCGGAACCTCTAAGCCTAACAACCTATTAAACAAATTCGCACTTTGATTTGCCAACGCTGTTCTGGCTTGGTTAATTTGTTGACCTTCATATTCTGTATTAGTTTTTCTTGCTGTTAAAGCTAAGTACCTAGCTTGTGATGCTGCCATTCCCATGACGGAATCTCCTATTTACTATCTTTTTAATGTTTTTTTAGACAAAGTCAACATGAAAAACGGCTAAAGACAAAAAAAGCTTTAACTAACATAAGAAAAAATCCTCTATAAAGAGGATTTAACGAACTTTGTTTTCATTCCCTGCAATAAGTCGTTTTATGTTTTCCCTGTGTAAGTAAACAATATAAATTGCTCCTAACGCACAATAGCAAACATACGCTATAGGAGCATGAAACACGTACATTAATATCGGTGAAATTAATAACGCAATAATTGAGCCTACTGAAACATATTTTGTCGTGTAAGTTATTATAGCCCATATAACTGCAATTATAGCTCCTACCAAGAAATTTAAAGCTAATATTGTACCGACTCCGGAAGCTACGGATTTTCCGCCTTTAAAGTTTAAGAAACAAGATTTGCTATGACCGATAATTACTGCTATTGCTGCAATAACAGGAGCTAATCCGTAAGTCACACCAACCGTGACAAAAAGTTGTGCCAATACGACAGGCAATGCACCCTTGAAGGCATCAAGCAAAAGAACTATAAAAAACCATTTTTTCCCAAGAACCCTTTTTACGTTAGTTGCACCGGTAGAACCTGAGCCTATTTGTCTTAAGTCCTCTCCTGTTTTAGATTTAACTATAATATATCCTGTCGGAATTGAACCGATTAAATAAGCTAATATAATTGTTAATCCCAGTTGAATAAATAAATTCATACAATCCCCCCTTATACTTAATATACATATTGTACCAAATATTTGCAAAAAGTGTTAATATCAATTAAAATTTACTTATGAAATACAAATTCGCAAACAGTTTAATTGAACATGAAGATTTCATTTTACCGGAATCGGATAAAATAAATTCGTTTTTGTTAAAAAACAATCAAAACGAAATCCTAAAAGCTATTGAATTTTTGAAAACAGATGAAAAATTCATGTATATACATGGATTTATGGGCACGGGAAAAAGACAGTTTATAAATTACACATGCGATTTTTTAAACAATGATGTTATCAAATTAGAGTATTACTGCAAACAAGGGACCGTCAGTGATGATATTTTGTTAGCTTTCAGCAATGCAATTGAACAACTTCCTATTTCAAAAGCATTGAATTTCAACACCAAAATAGCTACGTTAAACAAGAAATTTCATCAACAAATTTCATCTATAAAAAAACCTTTTTTGATAATCTTGCATTCATTAGATGATGTTCAAGAAGAGAACCTCAAACTCATTACAAGTAATCTTCTGGAAGTTACAAGCGAACCTAATATTAAACTAATAATTTCAACACGAGCGCTAAAACCTAACCTTATAGAAGGCTTAGATGAAAACAAAAAAATATTTCTTAAAGCTTTAACCAAAGATATATTTAAAGAATTTTTAGATTTTCATAAAGTAGAAACAACACCGACCGTAATTGAAGATTTTTATA